>DATNQE010000656.1:0-4034 GCA_036702895.1 Trichocoleus sp.
CATTAGGTATCTAGCCCCTTGAGATCCTTTATCAACAACGGTTTCCATCCTTTAAAAAAATGTTGGCTTTAGTAGAGCTGTTTTTACTGCTTTATGAAGCTTTGCCGAAGTGTACTCCTCCTGCTGAAAATTCATAGACATCTCCAGCCAAAGCGTCAAGAAGGGACTTATTTACTATCAGTATTTCTTTTGGTTGAGCAGCCTAACCAGTCGGTTGTTCTAGCCCGTAAACTCTATTTGCAGTACGCCTTATTAAGCTGTTTCTGTAGCAAAGTTATCTTTTCAGCTCAATATAAACCTTACTTAAGAGTGAGCGAACTATACAGCTAACGAGGGAAAAGTTAAGCCTGAATTTTGAGTAAATTAGGGTCAGTTAATACAACCATTTCAAACCCAAATTCTCTCTTCAAATTTTTAAGCGTTTTTCCCCAAAGGGCTGACCAATTGTTCCTAAGATCCTGCCTTAACAGCTTTCAAGAGCAGGAAAGTGACCGCAGCTCAAGTTCTATACCGAATTTGCATCAAGCGGTATTGGGGTTCTTAAGCCCAAAAGAGCGTTCTATTCGTGCCAATTTCGCTGCTATCGGGATCTACCTCTCGTAAATCCTCTATAGAAGCGCACTTGAGCTATGCCAGAAGCCAATTCTGGCCGCTTTTAAAGGGATGGCCTTTTGAGGGCAATAGACCGCGCTAACGCAGAGAAAGATTAGGTTGAATTCAAGGGTAATTCTGATGAACGGACAAATGTGTTGGTTGGCAGAAGAAGGTGCAAAAGCAGCCAAGGTATTGCATTTGCGCCTAAACCCCCACGAGCCATGGCAACCCTATACAAAATTTCCGCTGCACGCCGCTCCTGACTATCCCATGCCGGGAGGCTCTCTAGGGTGGGCAACCTATCAGAAACTGCTCAAGGCCGGTTGGGCCTTAATCTCGGTTGCAGAAGCTCAAAAAACGCCCGCTTTGGCCACCGCCTTACTTCGCCGCTAGGGAGATCACTTCAATGACTACGAGCCTCATGCCCAACACACTATTACAGTCACGCACATCACCAGCCCCGAAGTTTAAACAGAATCAGCAGGTTTCCTTTTTAGGCGGTACTGGCAAAATCAAAACCTACTTGCCCGATGCCGGATGCTGGGCTTACGAAATTGAGATGGAGCTAGGTCCAGAACCCGACATGGGCAGGGTTGGGCCGGAGACAACGATTGTGCTTTACGAAGCCGACATTCAGGGCTTAGTGAATTAAGCCAGCGTTTTGCTTGGGTTTGGGGCCAGCGTCATAAAGCTGTCGAAAGATGCCTTTAAGTTTGATCGAGGTGCGAGTGCCCACCTCTAGGGGTTCTATCCCTCTACCTGTCCTCATTTCACTGACTATCGCTATGCGACTAAAGCGCCCCCTGAGATCTCAGGGGGCGCTTTGCTAGTCTTTAATTCAACCAACTGGGGTTAAGCAGGCTTGACCTGGGGCTGCTGCACCAGCGCTTGAATCGTCGCTTTCTCCAACAGACCGACTACAGTGCCGTTCTGCCCAATCACGGGGAGGGTGTGCAGTCGATTTTGCTCCAGTACTTTGATAACCTCCATCAGGGGCTGGCCGGACCCCACGGTCGTTAGATCAGCAAGGGAGTCCATTAGTTGATATACCGGAGTTTCAGCCCAAAGTTCGGGCAGTACCTGCCGCAGAGCCTCTACTCGCAGCGTACCGACTAGTTGCCCTTGGGGACCAACTACTAAGAACTTCTGCCAGCGACCCTCCTGCAGCAGCAGGGCATCCGCAAAGTCACGCAGCGAAGCGTCAGCACTGACAACCGGGCTTTGGGGCAGCACCGCATCTTCAGCGGTCAGGCCGTCTAGACGTTCCTGCACTGTGGCAAATTGGGCTGAGCGTTTAGCGTTTTGCAGCAGGAACAGGCCAATTAGCAAGGTCCAAATGCTGCCAAAGGGCACCAACCCCAGGAAAGACCCTAAGCCCAGACCAATGGCGACCCAACCAATGCCCTGTCCTAAAAGGCTGGCAAAACGAGTGCCGCGGTAGGGGCTGCCGGTGATTTGCCACACCAGCGCTTTGAGCACGTTACCACCATCTAGAGGCAGGCCAGGGATGAGGTTAAACAGACCCAGGGCCAGGTTGATGTAGGCCAGCAGGCTGATGATAGCCGCCGTAGGGCCAGTTAGGGGTAAAACGGCCTGAACCAGCGTGAACCCTCCAAAGAGGGCAAAGCTGACGAGGGGGCCTGCGATCGCAACCCAAAACGCACCCTTGGGCGTCTCCGACTCCTTCTCTAGAGCCGCCAAACCGCCAAACAGAAACAGCGTGATTGAATTGACGCCAATGCCTTGTCGCCGAGCCGCAAAGCTGTGACCCAGCTCATGGGCTAGCACGGAGGCAAACAGCAGCAGCGCTGCTGCCAACCCTAGCAGCAGAGGCAGCGGCACACCCAGGGCTGGAAAAGCCGCAGCTAAGCCCTGGCTATAGTTCAGGCTTACCAGCCCCAACACCAGAAACCAGGACACATTGACGTAAAACGGAATTCCAAATAGACTGCCAGCTCTTAAATTGCCGTTCATACCGGGCACCTCTTAGCAACGAACGAGTCATGCCAGGGGCGGCATACCCTCGTTCCTTATTCGCAACTGAATTGATCGTAACGAACTGTTAACAATCTGCCCCTCGTCCAGACGCCGTAAATGCCGCCTGTGCCGGTACGGTCCTCTGCCCTGGTTTTACCCCGAAAATGGCCTTGGAGATGGGCCTGAAGCTGAGCCGCCCGGACCCATAATCGATACAATGCGCATTGCCAGCTCCTCAAGGTTCTCAGGGTCGTTGCAAAACAGCTCCGCCCGAGGTCGAGCCATCCCCGTCTGCACCAGGTACTCAACCGCTAGATTAAAAAGGGTGGCCTCGGCCATTTCCTCAAGCTCCCTATCTTGCGCCTGGCGGTAGCTGAGAAACTCGCGGCAGCGCAGCGCTAGCTCTCGGTAGGTGGTGCTGCTGGTCAAAAATTCAATGTCGCCTGTATCCATGCCGCTCCGGCTCCAGAGGAAAGTGCGATAGGTTTCCCCACTTTAGCTAGAACTTGGGGGGTAATGGAGCAAGGCGTTGATGGGCAATAGGGCGCGATGATTTGAGTGCCAGGAGAGCTATTGGTGAGGAGGGCTTTGCAGGAGAGCCCCTAGCTTTAGGGCTCTTTCTGAAGGAATGATGGCTGTGAAGAGCTGCTGTAGTTAGTAGCGGCTAGCGGAATACCAGAATTACCGCTGCTAGATATGCCCAAAGTGCTTCCTAGGCTAGCCCGGTAGCGTGTGGCCGCCGCGGCCAGTGCTCCAAACAGCCGCTGCTGCGCCGGATTGTCGGGAGAGAGCTCAGGATGCCACTGCACTGCCACCAGCCAGGGGTGGTGCCGGTGCTCGAGCGCCTCTATCAAACCATCTGCAGCGTAGGCCACGGGCTGCCAGCAGTCAGATATCTGCTGCACGGCCTGGTGATGCCACGAAGAAACGGTGACCTCTGTGGCGCCCAGGATTTGGGCTAAACGACTGGTGGGCTCGACACTGACGCTGTGCTCAACAGGTCGGCGGGGTTGATCGAGTCGGTGCAGTACCTGTTCGCCGTAGACATCCGGCACGTGGGGAATCAGGGTTGCGCCTGTGGCAATACTGAGAACCTGCATTCCCCGGCAAATGCCCAAAATCGGCAGATTTAGGTTGAGGGCGTGACGGACCAGGGCCAGCTCAAAGGCGTCGCGATCACAATCAAGACCGTATAGCAGAGGATGTTGGGAGCCGCCATAGTGCTGCGGGTCAATGTCACCGCCACCCGCCAAAATCAGCCCGTCTAGTCGCTCCAAAAGGGCTGTCGGATCGCCCTGCACAGGCGGCAGCAATACCGGCAGAGCGCCTGCCTGTCGCACAGCGTTGACGTAGGTTGCGGGCAGGGTAAAGTCTCCGATGGAGTTGCGGCCGTAGATGGTGATGCCAAGGATAGGGAGGGACATGGGGGAGGAGGGAGGAGAAAGGAGGGAGGAGAAAGGAGG
>DATNQE010000673.1:0-7299 GCA_036702895.1 Trichocoleus sp.
GGCCCAGTCAGCTACGGTTTCTGAAGATGCGGATTTAGGCATGGCAGGTTAGTTTAGTCAGACGCTCAAAGCCATTTTGCTGATTCCGCTCGTTGGCTACCGTCCTCCCTAGGGCTGGTAAACCACTCGGCTAGAGCCATAGCCCGCCTCTCGGAAAAAGCCGTTCCAACGCTCAGCCAAACCGCGATCGCGAAAAGGCCCGACCGCCACATTCGGTCCTAAACCGCCGGTGCGCTGCTGCACCCGATCAGCAGGCGTTCCCAGCTGAATGAGGCGGCTGCTAATCGTCGGCAAATCCGAAGCCGATGCCGGAATCACCACATAGAAGGGCGCACCCTCCACCGATTGAGCCACGGGCACGGCGGCAGTCGGTGTCGATGTCGACGAAGGCGGCGGCATGTCAACGCTGCTGGGGGCGCTAGGATAGGCGGCTGTTGGCACCACCGGAGGTTGGCCAAACGCTACGTTTTGAACAGGTGCAGCCGGAGCTGGCGCAGATCCCTGAGGCACCGCGACGACCGGCAGCGGCGGCAGCTCACCGGGGTTGATGTAGCCGCTGGGCGGCGGCGTAGGAACTTGGGTAAAGGTCGGTTGGGCTGGAGCAACGGCTGCGATCGCAGCTCCAATCCCTTGACCCGAAAGCACATTTACCTGCTGCTGAGCATTTTGGTAATAGCTAAAGCGGCCCACCTGAATGACTGACTGGCCTTGATGAACGGTAGGAAACGCTGCCGGCTCGAGCAGCCGCACCTGATCGAGCAGCCCAGTATCACTGCCGGGAATGTACACAATATATTGCTCGCCTGCGGTGGGCAGTCCTCCTACGTTGGCATAGGTCTCTCCCTGAGGCGCCGGCGGCGCCAGATAGACCTGAGCCAGGGTCAACGGCGAAGCTTGGGCGGGCGCCGTCACCTCAGACTGAGCGCTAGCGATGCCCCCGCCAACAGCCACAGCTGCACCGCTCATCACCAGGGCCAAGGCAGGACTCATCGCCAACTTCCGGCCCAACCGCCAGCGCCCCAGGTGCTGTTCGCAAGACGCTAAAATGATAGAGATTTTCATCATGATCCTGCCCAATTAGTCACAGGGTTAGTGTTAGCAAAACGAACCTTTTTGCCGATTCGCCCGTGGCGCTGTAGCTCCAATTCATCGCGAGTTTGGGGCTGCTTTAGAACTCGTTCTAAGCGAGCCGTTTCGGGCTAGCTATTTGAAACTAGAACGGCTGAGCCAAAACGAGACAAGGCGAAACTGCTAAACTGGACGAACGTTAGGATAGAAACTTTCTGAAAAAATTTCCATACTTTTTGAGGGAATGGAAAAAATTGTTGTTGGTCTTTCCGGTGGAGTTGATAGCTCCGTCGCCGCTGCCACCCTCCATCAGCAGGGCTACGATGTCATTGGACTCACCCTCTGGCTGATGAAGGGCAAGGGACAGTGCTGCTCAGAAGGCATGGTAGACGCCACCCGCCTCTGTGATGAACTGGGCATTGTGCACCATATCGTAGACACCCGAGATATTTTCCAGCAGTACATTGTGGACTATCTGGTGCAGGGCTACCAAAACGGTATTACCCCGCTGCCCTGCTCCCAGTGCAACCGGGCCGTCAAGTTTGGCCCCATGCTCCGCTATGCCCGCGAAGAGCTGGGGGCAAGCCGCATTGCCACGGGGCACTATGCCCGCATTACCCAAGACCCAGAAACGGGGCGCTACCAGCTCCGCCGTGCCGTTGATGCCAGTAAAGACCAGGCATACTTCCTCTATGACCTCGACCAGGAAATGCTGGCGGGCTGCCTGTTCCCGCTAGGCCACCAAACCAAGACGGAGACTCGGCGCATGGCAGCTCAGCTGGGGCTGCACACTGCCGCCAAGCCCGACAGCCAGGATCTGTGTCTGATTGAGCACCACGGCTCGATGCAGACGTTCCTGGACAAGTACCTGGCCCCCAAGCCGGGAGACATTGTTGACCCACAGGGCCGGGTGCTGGGTCAACACACCGGCATTCACCACTACACCATTGGTCAGCGCAAGGGTTTGGGCATTGCCTCACCTCATCCGCTGTACGTGGTGGGTTTCGACGTGGCTCGTAACCAGGTGATTGTGGCCGACCGGGAGGTGGCTCACTGGCCTGAATGCACCGTGCGCCAGGTAAACTGGGTTTCCATTACTGCACCCCAAACGCCTCTACGAGTGAGCGTGCAGATTCGCTACCGGACTCAGCCGGTGGGGGCTACCTTGTTTCCCCTAGACTCTGAGAACCTGGACTCTGAAAATGGCAGCACTAGCCGGGTTCGCATTGTCTTTGACGAGCCTCAGTTTGGCGTAACGCCAGGTCAGGCGGCAGTTTGGTATCACGATGACCTGGTGTTGGGAGGCGGACTGATCGAGCCTTTTGCTCCCGTTGGTGATGAGGCAGCAGTTCAAACCGAAACCAGCGTCGGGTAAGCGCAGAGCCAAATTTCCCAAATCTGGCCTCAATTGAGGGTTGGTTAGCCTCCTTCTTAACGCCCATCGGAAGCAATTCTGATGGGCGTTAATTGAAAAATTGGGGGGCTTGCTGGGGTGACAAGGGTACCGTTGTGTATTTTTATGAATTAGTAGGGTTTGCCTGGACAAGGCTGTTTGGTGTGAACTGACAGTTTGGTGTTGCCCCTTGTGGAACTCCCCGGCCTCAGAGTGGAACCCTTTCAGCCGCAGCCCTTTAGTCCCAGAGTAATTATCAGGTGCCGACCGACCTCACTAGCAGTCCTTAATCGGTGAGGCTGATCAGCGTGTGGGCCGTGGTCTGACGCTATTGCAGGTTAGGGTTTGCCTGATACTCAAGCTGTAGGCAGACGACCAACCCGACAAAGGCAGAGCGCATCGGCAGAGCCTGTTACAGAGCCCAATGTTTTGTTGTTAGGAGGTACGGAAACCAGATGACTATCCGAGATGGGATTGCGCCTCATGGGGGCACGCTCGTAAACCGCATCGTCAGCGATGATCAGCGCTCTGTCTTTCTGGACAAAGCCGACTTTTTGCCCCGAGTCACCCTGGATGAGCGGGCGTTTTCTGACCTAGCAATGATTGCCATTGGCGGTTTTAGCCCGCTCACTGGCTTTATGGAGCAGGCAGACTACGACACCGTCGTAACGGATATGCGCCTGGCTAACGGGCTGCCCTGGTCGGTTCCGGTGACGCTGTCAGTTACCGAAGAAGTGGCTGCTCCCCTCCAGGAAGGCTCCCTGGTCCGACTGGATGACGCCTCTGGCCGCTTTGTGGGTGTGCTGGAGCTGACTCAGAAGTATTCCTACGACAAAGCTCGAGAGGCTGCTCACGTCTATCGCACGGACGAAGATAAGCACCCCGGAGTGAAGGTGGTGTATGCACAGGGCCCCATCAACCTGGCAGGTCCGGTTTGGCTGCTGCAGCGCGACCCCCATCCCCTGTTTCCTAAGTACCAAATCGACCCAGCTGCCTCCCGCGCCCTGTTTAAGGAGAAAGGCTGGCGGACCGTTGTGGGCTTCCAGACTCGTAACCCCATTCACCGGGCTCACGAGTACATTCAGAAATGTGCGCTAGAAACCGTAGACGGCCTGTTTCTGCACCCGCTGGTAGGAGCGACTAAAGAAGACGATATCCCGGCTGACGTGCGCATGCGCTGTTACGAGATCATGGTGGAGCGCTACTTCCCTCAAGATCGCGTAATCCTTGCCATTAACCCTTCAGCGATGCGCTACGCTGGGCCCAGGGAGGCAATTTTTCACGCGCTGATCCGCAAAAACTACGGCTGCACCCACTTTATTGTGGGCCGCGATCACGCCGGGGTTGGTGACTACTATGGCACCTACGACGCTCAGCACATCTTCGATGAGTTTGAGCCAGGGGAGCTCGGCATTACCCCGATGAAGTTTGAGCACGCCTTTTACTGCACTCGCACTGCGGGGATGGCCACGACCAAGACCAGCCCCAGCACTCCGGAGGAGCGCATTCACCTATCGGGCACCAAAGTGCGTGAAATGCTGCGCCGGGGTGAACTACCGCCTCCTGAGTTTTCTCGGCCTGAGGTAGCGGCAGAGCTGGCCAAAGCGATGCAGGTAGCCCTCGAAGCCTAGAGCTCAACATTCCAAGGCAAGGGGCTGAGCAAAAGCCTACCCCTTGCCTCAGTACAACGTTCTAAATAAAACGTTCTAAATAAGGGGACAGCAGCAATCCGGTGGGACTGGGAAGACGAGCCTTTTTGCAACGGCTGAGCCTGACGCTAGGGGCGTTGGGCTTGGGAGAAGCGGCAGTTTCTCGGTGGACGGGGCAGTATCAGCAGGCGCTGGCACAGCCTACCCATCGCAAGCTGGCATTGCTAATTGGCATTGATCAATACTCTCCGGCGGCGATTGATCCGGCTCTAGCGCCTGAGACGGTGGCTTTGCGAGGAGCCGTGACGGACGTAGAGCTGCAGCGAGAGCTGTTGATCTATCGGTTTGGATTTCAGCCCGCCGATATTGTCACTTTGACCAACGGAGCCGCAACCCGAGAGCGAATTCTTGCAGCGGTTGAGGGCCACCTGAACCAGCAGGCTCAAGCGGGCGATGTGGTGCTGCTGCACTTTAGCGGCTACGGCAGCCAAGTGCGAATTGACCAGGCAGAGGAGCTGCGGCGCAGTCTGGTGCCGGTAGACGGTTTCCTGCCCACGGAGGAAGTCCCTGAGCTCAACGACGTGCTGCAGGACGATCTGCGGGGTCGGTTGCGATCGCTCAAGACCCAGCAGATTACCACGCTGCTGGATGCGGGCTACCGCGACCTGGGGCAGGTGCGCTGGGGGACTCTGAGGGTGCGATCGCGCCCCGCCATTCCCACTGGAGTACTGCCAGAATCGGTTTTAGCAACCTTACCGGCCGCAGAGCAGGGGCTCAGTTGGCCAGGCCTGCTGCTGCGGGCGGCCTCCCCGGATCGGCTGGTGCTAGAGGGCAGCTGGCCTGGTTTTAGCGTTGGGGCGTTTACCTACGCGCTTACCCAAACCCTCTGGGAAACGTTGCCCTCGACGTCATTGCAGGTGGTGTTTAACCGAGCGGCAACTCAGGTACAGCGCTGGACTGGCCCTGACCAGCAGCCGGAGTTAACCGGCAAGCAGCGGGCTGAAAATGGTTTGCAGCCCTACCACCTGACGCCTTTGCGCCCCCAGGCGGACGGTTTAATTACTGGGGCTAGCGAGGCGAGCCGCACGGTAAGTCTATGGCTAGGGGGATTGCCAGCCGATGTTTTGCGGTACCTGCAGCCGGCTTCTCGGCTAGTTGTAGATACGGGCAGCTCTGCCTCAACCGCTACAGATACCCCCGATCCGGCGCCTGCCCCCACCGAGTTAGTCGTTCAAAGCCGCAGCGGCCCCACGGCGGCAGCGCTAGTCTCAGGGGAGCAGGCCGCTGTTCCAGAGGTGGGCCAGTCTGTCTACGAGCAGGTGCGAGTCTTGCCCAGGGCTATTGACCTGGTGGTTGCCCTGGATACCAACCTGGGCCGGGTGGAGCGGGTAGACGCCACCAGCGCCCTATCGGGAATTTCTTTTGTCTCCTCTGCCCTGGCTAGCGAGCAGCCTGCCGACTGCCTTTTTGGTCACTTGCCTAAACCCGCTGTTGCAACGCTGACGGCGGCGCTGCCCGAAACCAATGGCGCTCCGGTGCTCGCAACAAGCGCCCAAACAGATCCAGAGCCAGCCCTAGATCGCAGTTACGGCCTGTTTGCCCCCAACCGCACTTTGGTGCCGGGCACCTTGATTGCTAGAGGAGAAGCCGTCAAAACTGCCGTTAACCGGCTCACCCCCCAGCTGCGATCGCAGCTGGCAATGAAGCTGCTGCGGCTGACGAGTAACCGCTACAACTCTCAGCTAGCGGTGCGGGTAGCCCTAGAAACAACCTATCCAGAAGAGCAGCTGTTGGCTCAAGGGGAAACCCTGCGCTCGCCATCGCCGCTGCCTAAAGCGCGTCTACCAAAGCGAGTGGCTGTCGACGCCCCCCCCCTGCAGCTCAACGCCGACAGCCGCCTGCGCTACCGCATCAGCAACTACAGCGGCCAGGACTTGTACAGAGTGCTAGTCAGTTTTGATAGCCGAGGACAATTTCTAGCTCAAGTACCCTCTGTGCCCGAAAGCCACCCCGTAGAGGAACGTCAGAGCGCTTTAGTAGATAGCTCCATCGTGCCCTCAAGTACTCCCCAAATGCTGCCCCTGCTTGGAGACTGGGGGGTGCCTCAATCCGTTAGCTGGGTTGAGACTTACGTCATTTTTAGCCGCAGCCCGTTCCCCAAGACCTGGGAACTGCTCGCGCAGGAAGACAGCAGCGCTACTCCACAGCCAGGTCTGCAAAGGCTAGACCAGCCGCTTAAGGTAGCGCGAGCGCTGCTGGCCGATTTGCATGATGGCTCGGTAGCCTACGACCCTACCCTGGCAGCAACAGATCAGTACAGCCTGCACTCAGCCTGCTGGGCCAGCCTCAGTTTTCGCTGTCCGGTGCGGTAAGCTACCCCACCTATAAGCTCAAATGTGCTGGTTAAAACCGGGTTGCCAGCAAACCCACTGCGCCCCCTAGCCCTAGCCCCAAAACGGCAGTAGCCGCCAAAATAAGGCAAGCCTGCAACCGCTTAAAGGGAACAATCAGCCGATCGCCCGTCTTGGCGCTCACAACAGCACAAAATCCGGCCAGCAGCAGCCCTGCTAGCGCCAGCAGCGCTACCTCAAACGCCCCTTTGATAGGGTCAATTCCATTGAGGTCGGGGCTACCAGCGTAGTTAAGAGCCGCTGATAGCGCTGCAGCCAGGGCCGCAGCGCCTAAAATACCGAGCAAGGACATCATTTCTGCGGGGAATCGGCGCAGTCGCTGCAAAGCGTGGGGTCCTGCCAGGGCCACAGCCTGAAGCAGCGTCCCGGCCAATGCCACTGTCCAGAACCAGTAGGGTACGGGAAAGGCTGAAAGCACAAGCCCTGCCGAACCGTACAGCAGCAGCGTGACCGTCATCCACAGCCAGGGGGTCGTCGTGGCATTGGCGCGGTCTAGCATTCGCCGCCAGCTGGGAGTCGGACGTTTTCGTCTGGGGGTAGGCGCGTTCATAGGGTCAACAGGGGAAAAGGCTTTAGAAATTAAGCTAGCAAAACGAGTTAAAGATAAATTTACCGCTAAGGCTCCAGGCAGGCTATAGGAATTTTGCCAGAACTGCGGCTGTAGCGTCGGCAAAGGCTAGAACCACAGGAATTTGTCTCAGTTTGCAGGTTGTCCTTCCAACAGCACTTGCACGGATTAATTAGAAGACCGGAAGTGCCATAATCAGGCAGCGATATG
>DATNQE010000675.1:0-2924 GCA_036702895.1 Trichocoleus sp.
GCTGTCGGGCAGGCTCTCCAGGTAGGGACCAAACAGCATCGCAAACGGGTCACTGCTGGCGCTGCCCGAAAAGCTCAGAACCGCAGCCGCCTCAATGTTTTTCGGAAAGGCCTTGAGCGGCTCGAGGTAAGACCCGTCTGAATTGAGGCTGTAGCTGCTAAACACCCAGGGAAACTGAGCGACTAAATCAGCCGGGTCCCGCCCCAGGATGAAGTCCTTTAAGTCCACCAGCACCGTATTGCTGGCGCTATCAACGCTGACAATATTGAGGGTGGCAATGGGAGAGTCGCTAAACGACTGGGACAAAAGCTGCTGCTCGCGGGGCTGCCGAGGCGCTGCGCGAAAGTAGAGGTTGGGCACCACCACCTGCACCTTATTCCCAGGTGAGCGGCGAAACTGCACCATAAAGTCGCTAATCGGCCAGCCCCTAAACAGGCCCAGCTCACCCAACCCAGACTCCAGCGTGGCCAGCAGCAGGTAATTCTGGTTGAGCTGATCGGGCTTGAGCGCTAGATAGGCCTGCTGCCCCTCCAGATTCTGGTAGAGGGTGAACAGGCCGTCCAGCCGTGTCGTGTCGGCAATTACCTCGTTGAAGGGGCGCAGACCGGGCGGCTTGCCGGCCTCCTCAGAGGGTGCCGAATCCGGCGACGGCTCGACAACGATGGCATCGGCTTTGGGCTGAGCCTCAGATGGAGCGCTAGTCTCGCCCTCGGCCGGGGGTTTAAGGGATCCTGGGGACCGGGCCTGTTGGGATAAGTTCGCAAGCAGAGGAACTGGCGGCATAGCTGCCTGTCCCCCAAGTTGGGTCGACAGCAGGACAGCGGCCAACACTACACTAAAAAGACAGACTAGCTGCAGGGCCGACCGCCTGAAACTGAATCGTCTAGGGGCCCATCTTCTCAACAGGAACTTTGCCAGGAACTTTACTGGAAGTCGCTTCACCGTCTACCTATCCTATGCCCGAGGGGAGTTGCGTAATTGCTCTCCTCAATCTAGTGCCTCGATCGGTGAAAAAACCTAGTTTTCAGAAATGTTTAGAGGTTCTGCAGCGTGCTTTGTCAGGCAGTTTTCCGTTGCCAAACTTGCGTATAACCCTTCCGCGTATGGCAGTTTCCCGAGCGGCAATTAAACAGAAGGCTCTTGAGCTGGGATTTCATAAGGTGGGTATTGCCTCAGTGCCGCCGTCCGAAACCGGGCTGCCGGAGCCGGAGGCGCAGGTCAAAGCCCACCTGCAGTCGTGGTTAAAACAGGGCTATCAGGCCGACATGGCTTGGATGACGAACCCTAAGCGGCAGGACATTCGCCAGGTGATGCCCGAGGTGCGATCGCTCATCTGCGTCGCCCTCAACTACTACACTGGGCATCGCCGCCCAGAGGGGCCACAGTATGCCAAGATTGCCCGCTACGGCTGGGGTCGGGACTACCACCGGGTGCTGCACAAGCGGCTCAGGGCCTTTACCGAGTGGCTCAAGGCGCAGGAGCCCACCGCTGAAGCTCGCTACTACGCCGACACCGGCCCAGTGCAGGACAAGTTTTGGGCGCAGCAGGCGGGCCTGGGCTGGATCGCCAAAAACGGCAATTTGATTACGCGGGAATACGGCTCCTGGGTGTTTTTAGGCGAAGTGCTCACCAGCCTGGAGCTAGAGCCAGACCCGCCCCACACCGCTCACTGCGGCACCTGCACCCGCTGCCTAGACGCCTGCCCCACTCAGGCCATTCGTTCGCCGGGCGTGGTGGATGCCAACCGCTGCATTGCCTACCACACCATTGAGAACCGGGCTGAGCAGCTGCCGGATGCGATCGCATCTCAGCTCCACGGCTGGGTGGCAGGCTGCGACATTTGCCAGGACGTCTGCCCATGGAATCTACGCTTTGCTCAACCGACCGATGTGGCCGAGTTCCAGCCCTACCCAGGGAACCTCGACCCAACTCTAACGGAACTCGCCGAGCTTACAGAAACCGACTGGGAGCGCCGCTTTCCAGCGTCGGCTCTGCGCCGGATTAAACTGTTTATGTGGCGGCGCAATGCGCGGGCAGCTCAGCAGACCCAACTGACCCAATCTCCCCATTCGCCGATAAGATGATCTACGCTTGCTTGAGACTGCAATAAGTGATGGAGCGGTTAACCGTCGTGCTGAAACGAACATCTGTGGTTTCGCTGCTGGTAGCGTTGGGGCTCTGGGGCGCAGCGTCTCCAGCCCTGGGTCAGGCGCTGGTTCCCTACGTGCTGCCTCTAGATTTTGAGCGACTTGAGGAGCAGGGGCTACAGCTAGCTCAGGAAGCGCTACAGCTAGCCCAGTTTCAGCAGCTAGGCGCGGCCCTAGAGCGAGCCCAACTGGCCTCGCAGTTGGCGCCCCAAAACGCTCAGGTGTGGGCTCTGCTAGGCAGTCTTTACCTGCAGTTTGAAGAGGTTGACCCGGCCATTGCGGCTTTGGAGCGGGCCCAATCGCTGGAGGCGAGCAACGCCGGAGTGCTGTTTTCACTGGGGTCGGCCTATTTCCAGAAGGGCGAGTATCTACGCGCCTCCACGCTGCTGGAGCGAGGTTTGGCGCAAGAGCCCGACAATCCTGCAGCGCTCTTTGATTTAGGTAACGCTTACTTCAAGCTCAGGCAGTACCCCCAGGCCATCACTAGCTATGAAGCCTCCATGCAGGCTGAGCCTAATTTTTGGCCCTCAGCCAACAATATCGGGCTAGTGCTGTTTGAGCAGGGCCAAGCCGATGCAGCAATTGCCCGCTGGCGCTCAACGATTGAAGCGGCTCCCAACGAGCCAGAACCCAAGCTAGCGCTGGCCGTAGCGCTCTATGCTCAGGGCGAGCGCACTGAGTCTGTCAGGCTCGGTATTGAAGCGCTAGAGCAGGACAGCCGCTACGCCGATGTGGACTTTTTAGAAGACAACCTCTGGGGCACAAGGCTACTGGGCG
>DATNQE010000725.1:0-3226 GCA_036702895.1 Trichocoleus sp.
TCCACTTAACTGCGATCGCACATCCCAAAGCAACACCCGCCAGCACCCGCCAACGGTGGCGCCACCGGGAATCTTGCGCCTTCAATAGGCACACCTGCCCCGCCACCCCAAACAAAACCCAATAGATATTGATCAGCCCGAAGCGCGACTCCACCAAAGTCAGCCCATCTAGCAGTAGCAATCCCCCGGCAATCATCCCAAAAAGCATCCGCTGCCGCTGAGAGTACCCACTGCTAGCGTGATAGGCCAGCAGCGCAGTTAAAGGCACTAGGCAAGCCCCAGCCAATGCCGTGACCCAACGGTAGCTAACCGGGCTGAGCCAAACCCCAGTTAACGCATTGCCGGGCAGTCCCCACGCCGTCGCCCAAGGATTGAATAGCGCGATGCCTAAGGCAATCAAGTACTTTCCCAGCGGCGGGTGAGCATCAAAAAAAGGCCTCTGGCTGAGGTAGTCCACCGCAAAGCGGGGATAGTAAATCTCATCAAAAACCAGGTCATTGAACTGCCCCAGTCGCCAAAACCGCAGCGCCAGCGCTAATAGAAACAAGCCCAACAGCCCCCAGCGAAACCGCCGAGGGTGAGTAGGCAAGAGGGACAGAGGGGTTAGCGAGGCCATATCAGCAGCAAAATCAAAGGCAACTATTGAGGCCGCAATCAGCGGACAATGCTACAAGGTCAAAGGCTCAGTCAACAATCAAGGTCATCATGAGGGACGAATTGGACTTGAGGCAATATGCCCCCGCTACAGACCGCAATCGAGAACCCATTCTGAAGGTGCTGCAACAGATGCTTCCTCCAACGGGGTGTGTGCTAGAAATGGCCAGCGGTACAGGCCAGCACGCCATTTACTTTGCCCCTCGGCTCCAGCCACGCCGTTGGCTGCCCAGCGATCCTAACCCCCTCGCCCGGGACAGCATTTCAGCGTGGAGAGAGGTCAACCCCGTTGAAAATTTGCTTCCTCCTTTAGATCTAGATGCCGCTAGTTCTGATTGGCCCAGCAAGGCACAGGCCGTTGCTACCGACATCACCGCCATTGTCAATATCAACATGATCCACATTTCTCCCTGGGCCAGTTGCTTGGGTCTGATGGCAGGAGCAGGTCAAATTTTGCCAGCCGGAGGCGTGCTGTACCTCTATGGCCCTTACCGACGCAAGGGGCAACCCACCGCTCCCAGCAATGAAGCGTTTGATCAGCAGTTGCGATCGCAAAATCCAGCGTGGGGACTGCGCTTTTTAGAAGACGTCGTTGCCGCTGCAGCCCAGCAATCCCTCAGCCTTAAGACCATTTTTGAAATGCCTGCCAATAACCTGTCAGTCGTGTTTGAGCGATCCTGATTTGAAAATAGGGCGGTGTATGTTGGTACAATCAGGGTTTGTTAACACACAAAACGTAACAATAGCAGGCACGTCACTACTACAGTCCGCTGTGTTCAATCCCTTAGGAGGGTTCCCTGTGAAGATTCAGCTTTCCCTGATTTCGGCCCTAGCTATTGGTTTAGTTGGGACTGTCTCCCAGCCAGCCGCCGCCCGGTTAGCTAGCCCTGCTACTTTACAGCTGCCTGAAACCTTGGCCCTTCCTCCGGATAGCACGCTCATTGCCCAGGGAGACCTGAGCGACGCCCAGCAAGACCAGGTTGATGAGCTGCTACGGCAGGCCGATGCCAAGGTCAAAGCCAAGGATTACAACGCGGCCATTGCCCTATACCAGCAAGCCACTCAAATCGACCGCGGCAATGCCCGTCTATTCTCCGGGATTGGCTATCTGCAAATTCAGCAGCGTAACTTTGCCGCCGCTGCCGAGTCCTACCGGGCTGCGATCGCACTTGCCCCAAACAACCTACCTTTCCACTACGGCTTAGCCCATAGCCTCCTGAACGCAGAGCGCTACGACGAGGCCATAGCCACCTACCGAAATATTATTGCGATCGCGCCGCGTGAAGCTAATGCCTACTTGGGCATTGGAGCCATTCAGATAATTCAGAAGAACTACGATGGCGCGCTAGAAACCTACCAACAATTGGCAAGCGTGGCGCCCGGCAATGGCAAAGTGTACGAAGCCTTAGCCACCCTCTATCTTGACCAGCAAAATTACGATCAAGCTCTGCAATACTACCGGCAAGCTCAGCGTGTAGATCCCAAACAGGGCAGCATCTACGCTGGCATGGCCGATGTATACATCGCTCAGGATAACCGCGCCGCTGCGCTTGATAGCTTGCGCCGCGCCAGCACGCTATTGCCAGAGGACGCCGACGTTCAGTACAAGTTGGGCGACCTTCTGTACGAACAAGGCCAAGAAGAAGAGGCTTATGACCATCTAGTGCGGGCAACCCGGCTTAATCCTGATCTCATCCCTGCCCACGCCCTCTTGGGCAAGCTATTGCTAGAGCGGCAAAACTACATCCAAGCAGTCATTTCCTACCGTCGCCTAGTCACCGCACTTCCTCAAGATGCGGGCGCTCATTACAACTTGGGCCTAGCACTGTGGGGACAAGGGCTGCAGGTTCAGGCTATCTCTAACTTACGAACTTCTGAATACCTCTACCAGCAGCAGGAAAATGCTGAAGGTGCCGAACGGGCTAGAGAACTCTTGAGCTTTTGGGGTGCCGATAAGTAAGAAGAATGTGCACGGAGGGCTGCTATGCCAACAGCACCATTAGAGGCCATCTACAACTTCTTAACCATTTCCGACACCCTAGCCACTGCTGGCCAGCCCACCGCTGCCCAGTTTGATGCTATTCGTGAAGCTGGGTACACTGTTGTCGTCAATCTAGCCCTGCCGACCTCTAGCAATGCTTTGCCCAACGAGCAAGAAATTGTAGAGTCCCAGGGCATGATGTACGTTCACATTCCCGTACAGTGGGAAAGCCCAACTCTAGACGACTTGCAGCAGTTCTTTGCCGCAATGGGGTCAAGTTCAGGCAATCGAGTTTTTGTCCACTGTGCGGCCAATATGCGTGTGTCTGCCTTTGTGTATCTCTATCGCCTCCTACGACAAGGCGTAGCAGAAGAACAAGCCCGACACGACCTCAACCAGATCTGGCAGCCGAACGAAACCTGGCAACGTTTTATTGATCAGGCTCGTTCGGCTGCGATTTAGCTTGGCCTTACCCCTCCTATCTCCTACCGTAGGAATCTCTCAATAAGGTGGGGAAGCAAAGCGCGTCTCTCAAAGATGCTCTAGGATGGGCAAAGGGCAGTAGCCCTTTGCCCATCCTTGTATATTTAT
>DATNQE010000746.1:0-4168 GCA_036702895.1 Trichocoleus sp.
AACCGCTGTTTCATGCTCTGGGCCTTTGCCCACTCGCTGATCGCCCGCTGGTGGGCGGCAGCATCGTACCGGTTCAGCCGCCAGTCCTCTAGCAAGGGGCGGCAATAGCGCACCCCGCCGGGTTCCTCCCGCCAGTGGATGCCCTCAGCCCAAGCAACAGAGCCGTCTGCCCATTCCTCCCGCTGCCGCCAGCGCCGCAGCGTGGAAACTGACCAGCCAAAATGATCGGTGGCCTGGTGCTTGTCTAGCCATTCAGGCAGCTCAGGGGCGAGCCGCTCGATCTGGCGCATCAGCTGAGCCTGCTGGGCCGTCACTTCGTCTAGGCGGTCATTAATGTGGGTGTTGATTTCTACCAGCCTTGCGATCGCCTGCTCCAACCGCAAAATGGTGTCATCGGTGGGGTCAAACATGGCTAGAAGTTCATCCAAAGGCTTTCAAAAACTGTTTCTCGGCAGCTGTTTTGGGTAGAGCTGCGCACCTGCCGCCAGTCGCTAAATAGCTCCTGATAGAGCGGGCAATCGTACCCGCTGAGCACCACTTTGCCCCGCACCCTATGCAGCACCGCAGCCAGCTCCCGGTGTTGCTCATCGCTGCCCAGCTCATAGGCGTACTGCCGGCGGGGTGCCCCGTTTTTATGCCGCTTGTCCCTGGAGCGCCGCGCTTGGAATGGGTAAGGCGGATCGACGTAAAACAACGTTTCAGGCCCATCCCATGCAGATATGCAGATATGTGCATGGGCTAGCTGAATAATGAGCCGCTCAATTCGTCGGGCAATGGGCCACAGGTGCGAATCGTCCTGAATTGCGGCAAGCTCCAAACGCTCCCTGCTGGTGCCGCTACTCCACCGTCCACCACCGCCCATAAAACCTATGTGGCAATACAGGTAATAGCGCCGCGCCCATTCCAATGGCTCATCGCAAGGAGACTGGCATTGTCTGAACTCTGCTGCTGTACGGGGACTTGCAGCAATAGCGGTAATCAGCGCTTCTGGTTCCTGACGCAGCACCTTAAAAAAGTTTGCTGCGTCAGGGTTGAGATCGTTGTAGACCTCGAGCCGGCTGGGCATTTTCTGGCATCCAACCGAGTAGGCTCCGCCAAACGGTTCAACATAGGTGTTGTGCTGCGGGAAATGGCGGATGATCCACGGGGCTAGATTGAATTTGCCTCCGAAGTAGCGCAGCGCGGGCCGATGGATAGTCTCAGCCCCAGGAATCAAAAGCCCTTGCTGAATCACTCAGCACCCCCCGCCGCTACCAGCAGCTGATTCAGGGAGATGCGCCGCAGAAACTGCGGGTAGCCCACGAACTGAGCGATCGCATCCTCGCCATCCAGTTTCAAAAACTCAAACGCCCAAGGGCTTTCTTTGGCCTTAACCTGGTGGCCCTTGCGGGGTGGGGTGCCGGCATAGGGTAGCCAGCACCCATTTGCAACGGCGCTGTAGAACGCCTGCCGCTCAAAAATGGCTACCTCGCCCATCTCCTGCGGCTTGACCTTGGGGGCGGGCTCTGGCTCCGTCTCTGGCTCGGGGGTAGCATCTGGGGCCAGGTCGTCTATCACCGGCTGGCCGTTGATGGTTGCGATCGCACGCAGCCAGACCGAGGCAAAGGCGTTGCCGTTGTCATACGAGACGCCAACGGAATTATTGCGGAGGCCTTCAACCTGCAGCTGATCGCCTTCTGCAAATAGCGGCTCTCCAGATTTGGGGCACTTAGGGCCCTTCCACGGGTCCACCGTGATGATGTCGCCTGGCTTGACAGACGACAGTAAGGGCCGCAGCTCGGCGGGAGCGGTGGCGGCCCAGGTCAGTAGGTTGAGCTGCTCAGCTAGCATCAATCAACCTCCTCCAGCTTTTCAGGGCTGATGGGATACAGCAGCCCGGGCACGCCGAAGTCAACCAATGCCAATCCAACGGGGCTAAGGCCGCAATAAATGCCCTCGCAGCCAGCCCAGGGCGTAAACCAGACCGGGAAAGGTTTTTTCTTGTCTTCTGGGTTGGGCCTATCCCTTCCCTGGATTTTTTGAGTGATGACTACGCGAGCACCGAACTGGAACGACTGCGGCTTGATTACAGGAGTTTCTAGAACCTGGGGCCCTATCTCGGGCTCCGGCCAGGGATAGGGCAGGGCCCTGGTGGCGCCCGGCTCCATCAGCCAAATGAAATTAGAGCTGACGTAATAAACCTGCATTTGCACTCCCTGGTAGGTAATGCAAGCGCCATGCGCTGGGGCAGAAACGGACAAAGTAGGCTGCTCAGACATAAACCACCCCTAAAACGGCATCTCATCATCAGAACTGCGACCGGGCCGCCAGCTAAGCAAATCCTTGAGCCACAGCCGCAGCTCCGTAAGCCGCTCGCTGGCGGTGTGGGCGTGGGGGTCAGGGCAGCGATCGCACGCCAGCCGGATTTTGCTGCCGTACTTCAGGGTTTTCAGCTTGTGACCATGCAGAAAACAGCGAAGTCGTCGAAACAGTCTTTGCGTCATACAGAGCCCGTTCCATAGCTAAAATCAGGGGTTACCGGGCCATCTAGGCAGGCCCAGAGATGCAGGCAGAACCTGTGCAGGTTTACGTGTTGGTCGGGTGGCGGAAAAATCTGATAGGCCGTCAGGTCTGGCCCGATCCACACTCGTTTCAGTAGCTGTAATTCTTCGTAAGTGGGCAGCCGGTTGGGGTGGGCCATGCTGCAATGTAGCCAGCGCTTACCATCGGCCTCTATGGCGGCAGAAGTGACTACAGGGGTGTTAGGGGCTCGGGTTCTCAACATCGCTAAACAAACTTTCTAAACTGCAGTATGAATTTTTCGATTTGCAGAATGGGCAGCAGAACTAGGCTCTGGCCGTAGAAGCAAGGTCAAAATCCAAAGTGGTTTGCTGTGTCCCTCCTTCAGTACCAGCGTGTGATGTGGCATTTTCCACGGCGGGTATTGCACCACTCCCACCCGTGGGGGCGGTTCGCTGTTCTTCCGCAGCGGGGGGCCTGGGGGAAGGCTTACCCGTTGCCCGGGGCGGTAGATCGGCAGATGCGGGCCGTAAATTGGGGTCATGGGTTTGGGCCGATTGAATCTGCAACACAGGCCGCAAGATGTAGCACCGGGCCAGCTTCAACGGCATATTGCCAGCCTCGTAGCCTGCGATTGCCTGCTCTATGGAGGTGTAGAACTTCGCCGGGTTGGTGACGGTGGCACACCGCCGCAGCCTTGAATATTCCACCTGCTGACCGCCTACCAGGCGCTTCCAGGTTTCAAGCTGATAAACCCCAAACGGCTGCTGCGGCAGGCTCTGGCGGTGGGACTTGAACCAAGAGATCGCCATTGCCACTTTGGTAAAAGTGTCGAGCTGCTCAACTACCGTTTCTTGCTTCATGCCGAGGCCTTCCTTTGCTCAACCAGTTTCTGCAGCTGGGTTAAATACTCGCGCTGCTGCTGCTCGTTAAGATCTCCGACCGTCACGCCCTGGGTAAATCCAAAATGTCGGGCCAGATCTGGCGGTAAAAAGCCGGGTAGATCCAGCTCGTTTAAGCAGGCTCGGATTGCCTTACCGACATCTTCAGGGGTGGCAAACACCAGCGCTGCCGTTGGCTCTGGCTGATTCCCGCCCAAAAACTGATCTGGGTTGGGCTTCTCCTGCTGCTCTCGATAGCTCTCTAGCCAGGATGGATCGGTTTTGGTCGGTAGCAGGAATCGGCAGGCATGGGGCACGCCTACACCTTTAGTTGCAATGGCCTTTTGCCACTCAATCAGGCACCCCTGCTTAAACGCCTCATACCCAACGCCCAAAAACTGGCCCCGCTCCAGCATCAGCCAGGAAGACGCTGCCGCCGCCTTGCTGCCTGGGTTGCTAGGCGCGATCGCACAAACCTTGCCTCTGTACCAATCCCAAAAAGTGCTGAAAGTCTCCAGGCGGCCCATTGCTTCCAGCTCTTTGTAGATCAGCTCAGCGGCCGAGCTGCGCGGCGGCGCGGCGGAAAAATCTGCCCCCTGCAACCCCTTTGGCTGCCTGGCAGAGGACTGCTTAGAAGCTGGTTGCGAAGCAGGGGGCTTTGGCTGCTCCGGTTCGGCATTTCCTTCTTTTTGGGAAGTGGGCGCGTGTGCGATCGCGCCTGCCGCGATCTCTTCCGTACTTAGTTCCTCAGTATTTAGTTCTTCAATACTTTGTTGATCATTATTTAT
>DATNQE010000318.1:0-2552 GCA_036702895.1 Trichocoleus sp.
CATGTGGTTGATGGGGCCGGGACAGTGACCGTTACGCTTAAAGACGGCCGCACCTTTGAGGGCAAGGTGATTGGGGTTGACCCCGTCACAGACGTGGCCGTTGTCAAAATTGAGTCCAACGACCTGCCAGCAGTCACGCTGGGGTCTACCACCGATCTAGCCCCGGGGCAGTGGGCCATTGCCATTGGCAACCCGCTGGGTTTAGACAATACCGTGACTGCCGGTATTATCAGCGCCATTGATCGCTCCAGTTCTCAGGTAGGCATTCCCGATAAGCGCGTGCAGTTTATTCAGACCGACGCTGCCATTAATCCCGGCAACTCGGGTGGGCCGCTGCTCAATGACCGGGGCGAGGTCATCGGCATGAATACTGCCATCCGGGCCAACGCCCAAGGGTTAGGCTTTGCCATCCCCATCGAGACGGCCAAGCGAATTGCCGACCAGCTTTTTACAACAGGAGAGGTGCAGCACCCCTTCCTGGGAATTCAGATGGTCAGCCTCACACCCAACATGCGCGACAGCATCAGCGAAGAACTGGGTATTAAAGTTACCCAAGACTCAGGTGTGCTCATTGTGCGGGTGATGGAGGACAGCCCCGCAGAGGCGGCAGGGCTACAGCGAGGAGACATTATTCAGAGCATTGCCGGCAAGGCTGTGCAGTCACCCGTTGAAGTGCAGGCCCAGGTCGAGAAGAGTCAGATCGGAGAGCCGCTAGCGCTGACCATTGTGCGGCAGGGCAAAACCGAGGAGCTAGAAGTACGACCCACGCCGTTGCCCAATGACGCCCGCTAAGGCACCGTCACACTGCGGCCAAGTTCTGCCGATGGTTCTGCCCATGGGTTAATAGCAGTTGGGGCAGAGGCCCTATACGCGGCGCTCTGCCCCAACTTAAGTATTTCAACGGCTAGCTTCAGCCGTGTTGAAAATTATTGACTTGATTCAGAGGTTGACTAGAAGCTGCTGTCGGAGTCGGTGTCTGTACCAAACAGAGGGCCTGCGACCTGATGCTCCAACTCCATGCGCTGCTCCATTTGGCGGAGAAAATAGCCAGTCATCATGGCAGAAGCCAACAGCCCAGCTAGATTTTCTCGATCGGTAGTGACCTGAACGCTGAAACCATCAGCAGGCAGTACGCCAATTAAACCCTGAACGTTTTGAGCGATGATCTGCTTGATTTCACCACTGGCCGATTGGGCTACCCGGGTGAGTACCTCAGGGGGCTGATGCTGAAGGTACTTCAGGAGCTGATTTGTTTGGTCATTGTCTGTCGACATACCAATGAAATCAGCATCTTCAGGGTTGAACACCATAGCTCTCAGATACCTACATTTACGACCTTGACCCTGGCATGGACGCGATTTGGGCAGGGCTTTACCCTAGATCTCTAGGCGTTACCAGGCTGTAGTCTTCCTTACAGTATTCCCCGATGATAGCGTAACGAACTTTTAATTGCCCTTAGGAAGCTTCCTCCATAATCGCTTCTTCATCTACGGCATCTACCGGTTCGATCAGCTCAGGTGCTGTCTGGGCAGGAGCTTTGGGCCGCAGCTTGGGCAGCTGATCAATCTCGAAATGTTGGTAAAACTTCTCGGTCACCTGAACTAAGGACGATCGGCTCTCGGCCTGACGACGCTTTCGCACAAACCCCTGGCTCACCAGCTCCTGCACGTGCTGATAGGCTCCCGATCCTCGTAGATCAACCAAATCACTCTGGCTAATCGGACCTTTAAGCGCGATCGCAGCCAAGGTTCTCAGGGCGCCGACTCCTAGATCCAGGGGAATCAGGCTGTCCACTAGGTGCCGATAGCGCTCCTTGAGTTGCAGGGAATAGCCATCCTTGGTTTCGACGACCTCCAGGGCTCCCTGGCGATGGGCATAGTCGTCCATCAGCTCCATCAGACCCTCCTCGACAGCTTCGCGATCGCAGCCTGCGAACTCGGCAATTCTGGCAATCGGCAGAGGCTGCCCCTTCAGGTAGAGAATCGCTTCGATGGTGCTGGCTAAACCCTGCATGGGCTATTGGAGTATCCGTTAAAGAGTCAGTAGCTTAGATCAATAGTACTGAAATAAGAATCCAAAGCCCAAAATTTGCTTTAATCTAGCCCCCGCCCCGTCAGTTCCACAAAGATATCCTCCAGGTTCGAGGGCCGCGTCATCATGCCGGTCTTGTCGGGCTGCTGATCTAGGTATGCATTGGCCTCCTCCACCGAGGGAAAGAACTGGTACTCCCAGCGATCGCCCCGCTGCTTCATCAGTAGGCCTTCCCCATGCTTGCGGCGCAGTTCGGGCAGGGTGCCGACCTCAATGAGCTGGCCCTGGTCCATAATGCCGATGCGATCGCACAGGTACTCAACTTCTTCCATGTAGTGCGTCGTCAGCAGCAGCGTCATGCCCTGCTGGCTCAGTCCTTGAATAATTTCCCAGAGCCGACGGCGAGTTTGGGGATCGAGGCCAACGGTAGGCTCATCCAGAAAGAGAATGCGGGGATTGTGCAGCAGAGCGCGGGCAATCTGCAAGCGGCGCTTCATGCCGCCGGAGAGCGTTTTGACCTT
>DATNQE010000783.1:0-3566 GCA_036702895.1 Trichocoleus sp.
GGTTAACGTTCCCGTTATAGCGCTGCAAAATACAGCTTTGACCAGAAAGCTTAGAACAGCACAATGGATTGATGCTGGGTCTGTGAGTACTTTAAAGGGCTGACTCCGTCTGGTTCTGCTGGACCAAAACAGCTCACCGATTGCTCATATAGGTTCTATCAGGCATCCTAAGAACGCCCTAGTAAGGCTACTTGCACTTCAAAAACGCGTCGTTAACCGGCTACTCCGCTACCCTACAGCCTCGATGCCCTGCTGCATCGGCGTTTTTTGCCATAGGGGAATCTCGACCAAAAAGCGAGTGCCTCGCCCGGGACTGGAAATGCACTTGAGCTGGCCCTGGTGCCGGTCCACCACAATTTGATAGCTAATCGCCATGCCTAAGCCGGTGCCTTTACCCACAGGCTTGGTGGTAAAAAACGGGTCCAGCATCCGCCGCTGCACCTCATCGGGAATGCCAACTCCGTTATCGGCCACTTGAATCCGTACGGTGTCGCCTTGCACACTAGTGGACAGCGTAATCTGAGGCATCCAGCCGTTTTGAGCGCTTTGGTCTGCCATATCGCAATGGGCCGTTGCTTTTTCTTCCAAAGCATCAATGGCGTTGGTCAGCAGATTCATAAAGACCTGATTTAGCTGGCTGGCGTAGCATTCCACCAGGGGCAGCTCCCCGTACTGGCGCAGCACTTGAATAGCAGGCCGATTAGCCGTCTCCCGCAGGCGGCTGTCCAAAATGGTGAGGGTGCTGTCGATGCCCTGATGGACGTCGACAGCTTTGAGTTCGGCTCCCCCCAGGCGGGAGAAGTCTTTGAGGGCTTTGACAATGTCGGTGATGCGTTCGGTGCCGCTGCGCATCGAGAGCAGCAGTTTGGGCAGGTCGGTGCGCACGTAGGGCAAATCGACCTCAGAGAGCAAAAACTCCAGCTCTTTGGAGGCTTCGGGGTACTCGCCATGGTAGGCGTCAATGACTTTGATCAGGTCGCTGACGTACTGCTCGGCGTAGCTCAAATTGCCGGAGATGAAGTTGACGGGGTTATTGATTTCGTGGGCAACGCCCGCTACGAGCTGGCCCAGGCTCGACATCTTCTCACTGTGGACAAGCTGCATTTGGGCCTGCTGCAAGTCTTTTAGGGCCTGCTCTAACTGGCGAGACTTTTCATCCTTAGCGGCGGCTTCCTGAAGGGCCTCCTCGGCCTGTTTGCGCAGGGTAATGTCGCGCAGAATCAGGGTATAGCAACTGTCCTGTCGGGTTTGGGTTTCGGCGACGGTGGCCTCTAGAGGAAACAGGCTGCCGCTGCGGCGCTTGCCCAACAGTTCGTAGGGGCTGCCGTCGGCGCTGGCGCGGCTCAGCCACTGACGCATTGGCTCTAAATCGGAAACTGGGGAGTCGCTCTCACCAATGCCTGCTAGCAGAGTGATTGGCTGACCGCACACCTGGGCTTCGGAGAGACCAAAGAGTTTGCTAACGGCAGGATTGACCGAGCGCACGGTAAGAGTTTGCTTAGAAACCACAACGATGGCTTCGATCGCATTCTGCACGATTGCTTCGGTGCTTGCGATCGCAGCCTCTAGCGCCGCAATCACCCGGTTGTAGCGGGCTGCCATCTGCCCTCCAGGGGTAAAGGGTTCTACCTGGGCCCGCAGCCGCAGATTGCCGGTAATTTCCTGCCGCCGCATCACGGTAAACAGATCCACTAGATCGTTAGCCGCGCCGTGCTCAGAGATATTGAGGCCAATGTGCTCCTGTTTGCGCGTCACCCGCAGTGGATGCCAGCGGTTAAGCAGCATCAAAATCACGTAGGTGAGGCCAAACGACCAAATGCCTGCTGCCAAAATGCCTTCAGCCTGCACCTGAAGTTGGCCCAGGCGGGAAAGGCCCGTGCCCAGGAGATCGAGATCGCCAAACAGTGCCACAGACAGCGTGCCCCAGACGCCAGCGGCCAGGTGCACCGGAATGGCGCCCACCGCATCGTCAATGCGCAGGGAGACGAGGATGCGATCGCACATCAGCATCGCCAACGCCCCTGTCCCCCCGATCAGCACGGCTTCTGGAGCGTGCACGATATGGCAGTTGGCCGTAATCGCTACCAGCCCGGCCAGCGAACCGTTGATCACATCCGACACCGGCAGCCGTCTACCCCGAGGCAGGTTCAGCAGCATGGGCGCCACCATGCCAGCGGATCCGGCTAGCACTGTGTTAGCCAGCACGCCTGGCACCCGAGCGTTAAGGGCCAGCACGCTGCCGCCGTTAAAGCCAAACCAGCCAAACCACAGCAGCATCGTTCCCAGCACCGCCAGCGGCAAATCGTACCCCGGCATCAGGGGCCGCTGGCGCTTCCGCGAAAATCGCCCAATGCGGGGCCCTAAAACAATTACGGCGGCCAGAGAAACCCAGCCGCCGACGCTATGAACTACGGTAGATCCGGCAAAATCAACAAACCCACGCTGTCCCAGCCAGCCGGTACTGTCTCCGACATCTAGCCCGTTCCAGGCCCAGTGCCCAAAAATGGGGTAAATCAACCCCGACAGCAGCACCGTGACCACCATATAGGCGCTAAAGCGCATTCGCTCTGCCACCGACCCCGACACAATCGTGACCGAGGTGCCGCAAAACATGACCTGAAAGAGAAAAAACACCACCAGCCAGCCGTCGCCCTGGCCGACATCGGGCAGCAGCTGGCTGGTACCCACCCAACCGCTGGCGCTGCGGCCAAACATCAGGGCGTAACCAAACAGCCAGAAGCACAGTACCGAAACGCCAAAGTCGGTGAAGTTTTTAACGGCGACGTTGATATTGTTCTTGCTGCGCGTTGATCCGGCCTCCAGGCAGAGAAAACCCGCCTGCATCAAAAAAACCAGGCTGGCGCATACCAGCACCCACAGCATGTCGATGGAACTTTTTGCCATACCAAAACAGCCTTACCCTGAATCCGAAGGGGCCATAGGCATCTGAATCGGTAGAGAGTGACGAATTCAGACCTTCTTCCTTCTACAACGGCGGACCCGAGCAGTCCGCCAGGTTTTGTTTAGCCTATTAAAAAATGTTTCGCTATGAACCCGTCAATCCCCGGCTGCCGTTAGGCCACGGCTAGATGGGCTCTCCTCTGCTACCGATGCTGTGCACCATAGGCCAGCAGCTGCTCGATGGCGGTTAGGCGGTAGCGCCAGGTCTGCAGCCGATAACCGCTGTTGCTGGTCTGTACTAACACGCCGTCATTAAGCAGGCCGCGAACCCGTTCTAAGCGAGTTTGGGCCTCCCGCAGTCGCCGGGCCGAGGGCTGCTCAGAGAGCGCCTGGAGGTCTTCGCCTAAGCGGTTGACCTCCTCGACCCAGGTGGTTAACACGGGCTGCTCCATCCACAGCTGGCGATTACCCAGCAGCAGATTCCACTCCCGCTGCAGACCCTGGTAGCGAGCGTGAGCCATGGCAAACGCTGCCTGCTGTGGTCTACCGGGCAGCGCTGCAGGCACCTGGCCCTGGGTGCGGTTGAAGACCCCCTGCAGACTGCTGTCGAGATCGGCCGCTGCAAATAGAGCATACCCAGGAGTGGGCAGATCGCGAACTGCCAG
>DATNQE010000028.1:0-2096 GCA_036702895.1 Trichocoleus sp.
GAGGTAGCGAAACATCAGTTTGTACTCGCCGGGGTCATTGCGGTGAAGATTGAGCACCACCTGACTGGCCCGATAAAAGATGCCCTGCACCTGGGAAAGGTTGTAGCGATGCAGCAGCGCTTCGGGCGTAGGCGCTTCAAACTGTGTCAAAATTCGATTTTCCTGCAGGTCGGCGTAGAGTCCCTGACGCACCTGGTCGGGGCTAACCTCCCGGTCAAGCTCCTGGGTGAGGGTTTGGGCCACGGTGGCTAAGTGTATCTGGGTGGTCTGGGGGCTAGGCACGCTCTGGGCGGCAAGGGCAAAAACGCGCTCTCGCAGCGCTTCTGGCTCCAGGGGGCTAACGATGTCAAAGGTGCACATCCCTTTGAGCAGGTGAGCCAGCCCGCGCTTGATGCGGTAGTTGGTGTCTTCCCCCTCAAGCTCCTGAAGCTGGCGATTGAGGTCGCCCTGAGCATGACCGACATGAGCCTGAAACAGGTCAATCAAATCGGCTGCAATTGCACCATTTGCAGCATTGATCGGCAGCCGCTTTGGGACGATTGAATCGCCCTGATAGCGGTGCATGAGTAGGTCAGTGGGGAGCGTAGGCCGTCTTCCTCAAAGGGAACTCTTTGCACTCTACACTGGAATGTCGGAACTGGATTTTGGCATTGGAGCTTTTGGGCTGAGAGTTGGGTGGGCTGAGAGCTTACAGCGGTTTTCATAGAGAGGGGTGGCTATGCCGCAGGTTTCGCTAGAAGAGTTTGTTACTGGAGTGCGATCTGGCCAGCACCTGGTCAGCTTTCCCACAGATACGGTGCCGGCTTTGGCCTCGCACCCCGACAGCGCTCACTTGATCTATCAGGCTAAGCAGCGTAGCTCTGACAAACCCTTGATCTTGATGGGGGCTACTCTAGACGATTTGCTGCCCTACGTCGAGGGAAATGAGTCTGAGTTGGCTGTTTGGCGGCAAGTGACTGACCAGTTTTGGCCGGGCCCTCTGACGTTGGTGTTGCCCGCTAGTTCGCTGGCCTCTCCAGCTATGAACCCTGAGCAGACGGGAACGCTCGGAATCCGGGTGCCCAACCATCCTCTGGCTCGCTACCTGCTGTCGCGCACAGGACCTTTGGCCACTACCAGCGCTAACCGTTCTGGGGAGCCGCCGCTGCCAACGGTGGATGCGATCGCAGCCCAGTTTCCCGAAGTGCTGGTGCTCTCAGACGAGGCTCATCAACAGATTGCGCAGGAGCTAGAAAGCCTTTCAGCGCCTACCGGATCGGGAATGCCTTCGACCGTAGCCCGTTGGCAGGGGGGGCAGTGGGAGATCCTGCGGCAGGGGGCTGTGCAGCTAAGCCCGACAGCGGGGCAGCCCGGATCTTGAGATTGGGCTGTTTGAAGATCTGGCGTATTAGCAGGTTTTTCGCAATTTACAGGGTAATTTCAAAGCTTTGTTGACCGTTGCTCTCCAGCGGTTGTTTATCCCCTCGCCGGTGGCATACTGACGGGTGTGTTTTCCTGAGGGGTGCCATGTCAGCAACACTTTTTGCCGGATCGCTTCTTGTCGGATTGGCCGCAGGCGGTCTGGCCGGTTGGCGCTTGGGTCAGCGTCAGAGCAGCCCCCCGCCCCAAACCGCCTCAAGCCCAGAAAACCCCTCACCCCCATCCAGGGAATCTGCCCACCAGGACAATACGCTGGCCTATCAGCGGGCGCTAGCGCTGGCTCAGTACCAGGCTGGCTTTTTGGCTAATACGTCCCACGAGCTGCGATCGCCGCTCAACCAGGTCATCAGTCTGCATCAGCTGATTCAGGCGGATCTGTGCGAAAGCCCTGAGGAGGAGCGGCTGTTTCTATCCCAGGCGCAGGAAGCCACCAACCGAGCGCTGCAAAACCTAGACCTGCTGACGGCTATTTCCAAGCTGGAGCTGGGCCGCACCGTGCCTGATCTGCAGCCTGTTCAAATGACTTTGTTGCTGACCCGATTTCAGCGGCTGATAGAACTGCAGGCCGCCAACCGCAACTGCCGCTTAAAGATTGCGCTGCCATCGGAGGACCTCTACGGCCTGAGCGATCCTCACTGGCTGCAGCAGGCGATGGTGCTGCTGGTAGAGGGTGCGAT
>DATNQE010000040.1:0-12558 GCA_036702895.1 Trichocoleus sp.
AACACATCGCGCCCTTGCCCACCTACAAGCGTATCGACTCCGGGGCCCCCGTTGAGCCAGTCGTTGCCGGGTCCGCCGTCTACGCGATCATCGCCAGCCCCCCCGAGCAAAACATCGTTGCCAGGACCGCCCAGCAGTCCATCAATGTCTGCCCCGCCGATAATAAGGTCGTTGCCGCCTTCACCCATCAGCAGGTCACGTCCATCGAACCCGTATATGACTTCCGCTCGATTATCTCCGGTGAGAAAGTCCTTACCAGACGTTCCTTCTAGAGAAAAGCCGGGAAGGGTGTAGTTAGCTCCAGGAGGAGCCCATGGCCCGAACCAGGTGTACCCTAATAAATCCCGCGTGCTGAGCAATGACCAGAAAGGACGTGGGGAACTGTCAGCAGCTAAATCACTGGTCTCAGGTGTAGAGGGTTCCAGCATTGCAGGATCTAGGGTAGACGCTTTTGAAGGATCTGTTTGTGGGGCACCCTTTGGGGAGGGTATGAGCAGTGGAACTCGAGTAGGGCTAGTGTTTTGAGCAGCCCCCTTCAGTGGAAACAGAATGGTTTGAAGGTCACTGATGGTATCAGGAACCGTCGTAACTGGAAATGCTTGGTCGCTCATAGAACTTGTATCAAAGCGCATTGACCCTCGAATCCGACGCGAAACTCGCGCCCGTATAGCCAGGGAAGTGTGGCCAAAAGCTGCTTTTTCATTGCTAGGCGCATTCCCCAGGCGTAATCACTGGTGCATTTACTGAGTACACTTAGTAATCGCGCTCCAATCAATACATTGATTAGAGCAATGGTGCCTGATAGATCCCCTTATGTTTATGTAGCAAGAATATCAATATTTTTTGAAGGGCGCCTGTGCCGCGGGAATCACGGAGTTCTAATTCATCAAAAGTTTATAAAGGCCTTTCTTTCATTGAAGTTTAATGCCAACCTCCGGACTGGCCGATTTTGGCTATACGTATTATTTATCACCCTGTACTTCCCCTGCAGTGCTGGCTCTAGCTCAGGCCCCGGACTTGGCTCACCTTTAGCGTGCAGCCTGTGCGATACAGAGTAGCTCTATGCCTATTCTTGAGATCGGCCTTCTAGCCACGCATGGAAGGGCGCAGCAAACTGGGGTAGAGAAAGGCGGTGAATGCGATTTGACTGCTCAGCCTGCGCTTTTTCCGCAGCTGTGTTGTAGCCCCAATCGGCCAGAAAGAGCGTAACGTCGCCCAAATCGCTCTGCTCCGCCGTGAGATCTAGTGCCTTAAGCCGATCCTCAACAAACCAGATTGATGGCGCTGTGGCTGCCGCGGTTGGAGGATTGCCCTGAAGCTGCCTCAGCGTGACGTATTTAGGCTGCTTGATCTCTTTACCTAAAATCTGCTCTGAACTGAGATTGATACCCTGCTGGTCTAGAAGCTGTTTAATGAAGCGCCCTTCTTTAGTGGAAATAATGATGGGGTAAGCTCCGGCTGCGATCGCACCCTTTAGCCGCTCAATCACACCCGGGTAGAAGCGATGCTGGCTCAGCCAGTCCTCTAAATTAGATTCGATCCAGCGATCGCGCACGCCATCGACAGCAGCAGCGGCAGTCTGCTTATCAAGCCCAGCGGCAGCAATTAGCTCGTAAGCCAGGGGCGGCCAGTCTTGAGAAATGGCCTCTCCCGAGTACCCAGAGCGCAGGGCATGCAGCAAAACGGGCATCTCCCACCCCGTTTCTATCACAGGGCGCAGAGCATAAAAGTCTTTGTCTAAATCGGCCGCAGGAGTTTCCTCAGGAGCTTGAAACAGCTGGCGATAGGCTTTCCAGGCAGTTTGGAAATACTCCAGTAGACCGTCGCAGAGAACGCCATCGAAATCCAGGGCCAAAATATCGGGGGCGGAAGTCATGGCAGTACTCTCGGGCAACGGGTGGTCGGGAAAGGAATTCAAGCTTCGGCAGTGCTCAGACTCTCTGGGGGGCTAGCTAAGCTCCCTGGGCTGCCTGCTGGCGCAGCAGCTTTTGCACACTAATCAGCGCCCGGTTGAGCTCGGGGCCTTTGCGCTGAGGGTCCTCCTCGTAGGCCTGCTGTTCCTGCTCAAGCATGATCACATCCTGCTTTACCAGACCATCTAGCATCTTTTGCGCAGATCCAAACAGGCGGGTTTTTAACCAGCGACGGAACCAGAGCGGCTGCTTGTGTAGGTTGGGAAACGCCTGCAGGGAGGTGAAGTGGATCAGATACGCCCGAGTATGGGTCTCGTCCACGGGGCAGAACAGACAGCAGATTTTGAAGTCTTGCCCCAGTGTGGCGACCCAGTGGGGGTAGACATAGCTGACATCGAGCGGCTCTGGATGCAGCTGACGCAGGGCCGGAATAAACAGCTGAGAAATGGACCAGATTTTGTCGATGCGATAGTAGCTCTGGGCTTGATAGTGGGCGTCAACTCGCCCCTCGGCGGCCTCTAAGCTTTGCAACACCGGGTCCGTCCATGCCTGATAGTCCTCATGGAGATGGCCGTGGTACATATCCATGAGGTTTTCGATCAAGAAGGAGTAATGGGCCTGAACGTCGATCACCGATACGGTCGTGATGAAGTTCAGGTGGTCCCACTCCGGCAGCGACAGCGGCTCGATTTGGGCAGTGTCGATGAGGGAGGCGTCGCCCGGAAACACCCAGATAAAGCCGTCCTGCTCTCGCACTGGATAGGTTCGGATCGTGCAGGTGGGCAGCTTTTGGTTGGCTTCGAGGTAGGGGACATGGGCGCAGGCGCCGCTGGAGTTAAAGTGCCAGCCGTGGTAAGCGCAGATAATGTTGTCGCCCTGAACCTGGCCCTCGCTCAGCTTGACGTGGCGGTGAGGGCAGCGGTCTTCCAAGGCATAGGCCTGACCGTTGCGATCGCGGTACAGCACGATGGGCTGGTGCCATAGCTTCATTCCCAGGGGCTGATTGCCCAACTCGCTGCTGCGGGCTAGGGCGTACCAGTGGTTGGGGTTGATGCCGAGCTGCCGCAGTGGGAGCTCAGCTCCAACGGAGTTAACTTGGCCTGCGAAGGCATCAGCGGACGCTTCGGCAGGCGCTTCAGGAGACACCTGGGGGGGCTTTATAGCTGGCAATGTCTGGGATGACGGGCTTGAAATATCCATGCGTTCACCACGGGTCTAAATCTTCAGCACCCCTTCGGGATTGACTGACAGGATGGGGCGGCGCTGAACGCCCTCCTGCTTGAGAATTGTGTTGGCGGCCAGCAGGCCACTGCTCACAGCCCGCTCCATGAGGCCGCAGGGGAAGGGCATCTTGACCCAGTCTCCAGCAAACCTCAGGTTGGGTACCCCGGTTTCGGTTGCGGGGCGATCTGCAAAGCTGCCAGGTGGGAAGCCGGCAAAGTTCTTCTGGTTGACCAGCTGCCTGTGGAGCACTGTAGCCCCCTTGAGTTCGGGCACAATCTCGTACAGCTCGGCCTCAAAAGTGGTGAGCAGATCCTGCTGAGTTGGAAACTCTTTCTCCTTATAGCAGTATGCATGGAGTTCGACGACGCTACCGCCCGTGCGCTCGGCCCAGTCGATGTAGTCTTGCTGAATGCGGTGATAGAGGGTGATGCTGTCGGTGAGGCGGTAGCCCGAGAGAGAGGTAAACCAGCTGTGCTGCCAGTCAAAGTCGCGGTCAAACCAGAAGCGTCCGACCGCAAAGGGATCGGCCACTTGGAGCTTGTCTACCTGGCTTGCCAGCACGGGTTCAGTCATCCCTTCGGACAGGGAGAACAAGTGCTTAATGCCGGGAATGTCGGCCGCCAGCACGTAGTAGTCGGCCTCCAGAGTTTCTGCGACAGGAGCGGTGTCGGCCGCTTGAGCCGTCACCAGCTGCACCCGATCACCTTCCCGCTGAAGCACCTTGTAGCGGGCTAGATTGTCTCTTGCCGGACCTGCTAAGACTGTGCCTTCGGCGTCATAAGCGGCCCCGTGGCAAGGGCAGGCAAACCCAGAATCGGCACTAGAGACGGTGCGCTGCACGCTGCAGCCCTGGTGGGTGCAGGTGAGGGAGAGGGCTTTGGTGGAGCTGGGTGCGATCGCAAACACCTGGTCCCCAGCGCCAAAGTACTCCATCTCTTCAGTGCTGATCAGCGGGTTGCGCTCTACCCAGAAAGGCACCGAAGTCGTAGCAACGCTGCCCTCCTGATAGGCAATCCCTGCGACCTGATTGTCCTTCCACTGAAGCTGGCTAACAGTGACTCCGGTGAGCACCTGCCCGCCGTTGGCCTTGATCGACTCAACAATCGGATCGACCAGGCTGCGCCCCATGTCTTGGCAGGTGCCGTTGAAGGCTAGACCCTCAGGATTACCGAAGAAATAGAAGTGAAAAAACTGCATCAGCTCCCCGGCACTAAGGACGTCGGGGGAGTTGAGGCTGGACTTAGCGAAGGGCAAGAAGTAGAGGTCATACAGGCCTCTGGGAAAGTCATCAGCAACCCAGTCGGCCACCGAGATGTTGTCGAGCCGACCGTAGGTCTGGGGATTGCGAAAGCCGGTAATCTCCCGAAACACCTGAAGATGCTTGAGGTGGGTGAGGTTGATGCCCCACTGCAGCCGGTTGGGAGAAGAAATGGCCAAGTCAACCACGTTCCAGGGAAAAGCCGAGTGGCTGGGGCGAAACACCTCCGGCTGGTAGTGGTCCTTGTAGACCACAGAGTAGAAGTTGAGGGATTTGAAGTTTTGCTGAATCTGCAGCTCGTCTACTAGGCTAAACAGGTTGTAGTACTGGGGGAAAAAGCCGTGGAAGCCGTGCTCCATCATGAGTGACTCGCCGCCCACCTGAATCGGCCAGCTGGCAATTTTGCCGCCGAGCTGAGGCGAACGCTCTAGCAGAGTCACGGCAACTCCCCGCTGACTCAGCTCATAGGCAGCCGCTAGGCCCGCCAAGCCGCCACCAACCACCACCGCTTTTAGGGGGCGCCCTACCTGGTGGGGGAGTTCAATACTATCTTTCTCAAAAACGTTGGGCTGAGGCTTGGTAAAGCGAGAGTAACTGACGAGCCCGGCGAGGCTGCTAACTCCAAATAGCTTGAGGACATTTCGACGGGAGAGGGATTGAGAAATCAGCGTTTCCAGCGATTGACTCATCGACAAACCAAAGACGTCATGGGCTTCGCAAACGAGTCAGGATGAACCCTGACTAAAAGATGAGAGGACCTGCAGGGAGTACGTTGAGAACCCCGTAAATAGATGCTGTGGAACGACGCCCGCATGCAATCCTGCTCTATACAACCACACCTGCGTCGGGTTGACTATCCGGCGCAGCAGCAATTGGTAAAAGTAGGTAGACCGTTATTTTTGCCGTAAGTAAAATGGCACATTGACAGGCACCGCGCCACTGGGTTTCAAAGAAATAAGCAAACCTGACTGTAATATTAAGGCAGCTTTACAATCTACACAATTTTAGATGAAGTACCTCCGTGAAGTGGTTGCTGTCGCGCTGCGAATTTTGACTGAGCTAGGCCGGCGGCGCCGCAGCCTGATCTTCTGGGCTATTTTCCCGGTGCTGGTGCTGGTGCTTAACGGCGTTATTTTGGCAGAGCGGGCCCAGATTTCGACGGAGCAAGCCTTTACCAATGCTGCCCCGGCCAGCCTCGTGGGTGCAGCGCTCTTTTTTAGCTGTTTGGGCGGCAGCGTTGCCACGGTGGTAGCAGAGCGAGAGCAGCAGACTTTAAAGCGCCTATTTCTGTCGCCGCTTAGCGGCATCTCCTATTTTTTGGGTATTTTTGTAGCCCACTGCGCCATTGGTTTAGGGCAGACGGCGCTGGTGTATGCGATCGCATTTGCCCAGGGGGGTACATTTGAGGGCTCTATTCTCCTCGGGTTAGGCATAGTGCTGCTTAGCATTGCAGCTTATGTCGGGGTGGGCTTCATCTTAGGGACTCAGTTTGCCCGCCGCACGGAAGACATCAACGCGCTGATCGCGGCCTTTGGGGTGCCCCTGCTGATTCTAGGTGGGGCCTTTCTGCCGACCGCTCTCTTTCCGCAAAGTCTGCTCGACATTGCCCGGTTCAACCCCATTTACCACATGGTTGAGGCCCTCTACGGCGTGGCCGCAGAGGGTGCCGACTTAGCAGCGGTTGCTCCCGACTTTTGGTTCTTGGCCTTATTTGCGGTGGCCATGGTTGCTGGGGGCTGGCTGGCTTACCGGCGAATGCTGGTCGTAGAACGCCGCCTTTAAAGGCTGGAGTCTTCGGAGGTTCGCCTTTGCGCCCTACTCGGCGTAAACCATTTTGCGACCCATGCCGCCGTCGATCGTGACATTTTGGCCGGTAATAAAGGCCGCTTTGTCGGAGAGCAGATACTCTACCATCGCGGCGATGTCTAGCGGCTGTCCGGCCCGACCAGCCGGGTGCTGGGCGTGGTCAATGTCCCGCATGTCTGGTTCGCTGCGCTCACTCGCCTTTTTCCAATCGCTCACCACAATCCAGCCGGGGCTGATGCAGTTCACGCGCACCTCCGGGCCCAGACTCAGCGCTAGCGCATGGGTTAGTGACACGATGCCGCCTTTGGAAGCTGCATAGGCCTCCTGGTGAGGGTCAGACTGAAAGGCGCGGACGGAGGCGATGTTGACAATGGCGCCTCGGGTTTGACGCAGAGGCGGCACAGCGTACTTTGCCATCAGGAAATAGCCGGTCAGATTGATGCCGATGATGCGGTTCCAGTACTCTAGCGACAGCGTTTCCACTGGGTCGTTGATGGGATTGGCAATGCCAGCGTTGTTGACCAGGCCATCGAGCCGCTGAAATTTTGCCACCGTCGCCTCAACGCAGGCTTTGACCGACGCCTCCTCAGCAGTGTTGCACTCGATGTAGGTGACAGCATCACCGTAGCCACCAAAAACCTCTAGACACTCCTGCCCTGCTTCGCTGTCGATATCTGCGATCGCAACTCGCCAACCGTGCTCCAGCAGCCACTGAGCAATGCCCCGGCCAATACCTTGAGCACCCCCCGTGACCAAAGCGACCTTTGCGGTTGAGCTGGCACTATTCATAACGTTCTTCTGCTTAGACTGTCGGTTTGGCTGCCTGAAATCGGGCGAGGAGAAGGCGAACAGCCGCCACACTGCCCCAGGCCGCTCCTATTGTCGAAGACAGAAGCCCTACTGAGCACCCCTCCGAATGAAGAGGTGCAGCTCTAGCTATGGCAGCAGGCCGTCCTGGTCAGGCCCTGCCGGCTCAAGATCCTAAAAACCAGCCCAATTTCTAGCGAGACAAACTGCCCAGGCTGAGGGGAACCAGCGTTCCCTGAGGGGTCAGCCCTAGCAGCATCGCTTCTTGAGGTTGAATAACTTTTCCGGTGAGGGCACACAGTTCCTGCCGTTCGGCCCGCGCCTCAAAACTGGCCCGAATGTCTTCCCGCGCCACCTGGGGCTGGTAGTCCCCCGTGGCCTGCTCGACGTATTGCCACAGCACATCCCGAATCAACGCCTGATAGCCGCGATTGCCGGCTAGCAGCTTTAGCTTCTCCTTGAGGTCACGCTCCAGCCGAATGCTGGTGACTTCCATTTCAGTGGTTGATACGCGGGACAGCATTTGCATACGAAGGCACACCTCCAAAACGACAGTTACTTAAGGGCTTACCGGAAGGGCTCGTTGGGGCTGAGCAACTTGCCCCGTTGGAAATGGCTCAAGTGAAGCACCTAGTGAACCACTTAAGTTAAACACTACCAGTCTAGACACTATTGTATTACGCGTGTAGTATTGACATAGGAAATTCATGTTCAGACCGCTAGAGATCTCGCTATAACGCCAGATCCCTTCTGCTTGCTCTCTATTGCTCAAGTCATGCTTAAGGAGTCCCCTGTGAAAAGATTTCACTCCACCGGCACGCAAATGATGACCACCGCTCGCTTGGGTGGCGTCTGCCTGATGAGTGCGATCGCAGGGCTCCTGCACGCCTACTTCAGGCTTGTTCTTCTCAGGTTTAAACAGGGCCTACTGGGCCAGTTTGGCAGGCTAGATCTCTCTAGTTTTGGGTATCTAGCCGACCGGCGCGATGGCGGACACGGGCGATATAGGCGGAGCGAGCAGTGCAGTTATTTACCTGTACTTCGACTGGGTTAACCCGACCCTTCTAAGGTTCATCCAGCCCTCGCTTCTCCCTATCGGGAAGCGGGGGTTTCAGTGCTGTATTTTTCCCTACCGCGACCTGCTCGTCCTCCTCCGGTTTGCGTTTGGCGCACTGCCGCTTTTTTGTCTGCATTTTTGGCATTCTCAGCACTTTTGGATTTTTAAGACCTTGCCATGCTGAAGATTACGTACACCGATGCCGGGCTTGTTTTGGAGCGGGTAGCCCAGACCGTTGAGTCGGTTGTTGCCCAGCGCACTGTGCTCGCTCTGCGGTTGGGTGGGTCGATTGCGGTGCAGCCGACCTATGCCTCCTTACCCCTGCCCAGCGACCTAGCGGGCATTGCCGAGCTCCATCACCTAGCCCGTAAGACTGGCGCTATCGGGATTGACGGGTGCGATCGCAACTGGCTAGAAGTCACCCTGCACGGGACCTGGATTTCTGAGTCTTCCAGTTCTGACGAGGGCATCTTCGTCGCCGAATTGGAAGCGGCCCTAGAAAGCCTACTGCTGTCTCTCTGGCAACAGGCGCAGCGCCAGTTCATAGCGTCCCGACGAGTTCATAGAGCCTGCTGAAGGAGATGAGGATTTTCCTTCAGGCACCAGCAACCAGTACCCCGAACCTGCTTTCGTTAAAGAAAGGGTTCGGGGTGCAACTCGTGTTCGATCTCAAAGACATGGGAGTACAGGTTCGCCAGAATCTGCTTACCCTCCTGGGTTAGCTGCAAATAGCGAACCGCGTCCTGAATGTAGGGGTAGACCGTCTTCCAGTAGAACTTGGGGTAGTTTAGCCGCAGGTCCTCAGGGTTGCGGTAGCCCAGGTGCTTATTGACGCCTGTTTCCTCAAATTCGTAAAACAGAGAGGGGATTTTTTGCAGATAGCGCGGATCGGCCAGCTGCCCAATCAAGTCCGCAGCGCGCACTAAGCCCGGATAGCGCAGCGTGTCTTGGTGGTCGCTGTCGGCAGGCACCGGAAAGCGAGTCAGCTCAATATTGTGCTTGATCACCTCAGCGTTGATCAGACCGTGGCCGCCAAAGCGCTCTTCCACAAACAGTTTGCCCCGGTCGACGTGGTACGGGGTTAGCCCAGCATCGGTCGCTCCAGGTGCTAACGTTGCCGTTTTGCCATCTTGACCGGTTGCGTAGGTGTTTTTCTGAATGCTGTCCTGACGGCAGACCCCCCGCACGTAGCCGATATCATGGCACACCAGGGAAATCATGAAGTGCAACCAGTCCTCGCAGGAGACGCCCCCTTCTCGAATGTGCTTGCCCCGCAGGATCTCCTGTCCGACCAGGGTGACGTATATAGTGTGCTCAGCGTTGTGATAGAGCGCATTACCGTTGGCAATGTTTTCTAGGCCCATATTGCCGACCCAGGCAATGATATCGGCGTAGTTAGGCTTAAGGCCGCCGTAAGTTGCAGAGTAACCCTCTCGCAGAGCGTCTACAAACGAATTGATGAGAATTTTGTTGGGATTTAGCATGAATACCCCCAACAGCTTATCTGCTGGCGTCCTACTTGATAGAGAATTTGCGGCAGCTAGAAGCCGTACTCATGGTTGCTTTAATAATCTTAATGATAGCATTGAATGATCGTTCCAGATTTGTCTCGAATAGCCGTAGCTTTTGTTATGACTAAGGCAGAGATCCTGAGTTTGGTTCCTAGCGGGGCTTCTGACTGTAGCCATGGCGCGATCAAAGGCGTTTGACCGAGAGGCGGTTTTAGAGAAAGCGATGCAGGTGTTTTGGCAGAAGGGCTATGAGGCCACTTCCATCCAAGACCTGGTCGAGGCGATGGGCATCAACCGGGGCAGCCTTTACGACACCTTTTGCGACAAGCGGCAGCTGTTTCTAAATGCGATCGCACACTACAGCAGCACGCTCATGCGGCAGTCAACGGAGCAACTTCAGGCTCCTGGGGCAGCCCGCCAGGCTATTGCTGACTACTTTGAGAACCTGGTGCAGTGCATTGCCAACAAAACGCCTTGTCAGGGATGCCTGATGACCAACACCATTGTTGAGCTAAGCCCTCACGATCCCGAAATTGCGGCCCATCTAAAGCAATCCCTGACCCAATTAGAGGACGCTTTCTACACTGCTTTAGTACGTGCTAAAGACCGTGGGGAAATTCCTGCCGATGCCGATTTGCGAGTTTTAGCCCGCTATCTGACGGCCAGCGTCCAGGGGCTGCAAGTCGTCTCGAAGGTAGATCCCAATCCCCACAGTCTGCGTGGTATCGTCGAAACAACTCTGACGGCGCTTGGATAATTCCCGCTCAGCCCGTGGCCTACCCAACTCGGCCTTCCTCCGCCTCACGCAAGTCCACACTGGCCACCTTTCTGGCGGGTTTGACCCTGCTGTTTCTCCTCTGGTTTGGCATTTATCTACTGATGCTGAGATTGACAGAGGGCAACTTAGATCGGCCCTATGGGTGTTCCCGCCGGGATATTTCCTGTCTGACCTATCACCGAGGGGCAGCTGCGCTTAGGGTTTGGCTTGCCTATGTAGTGGTAGCCCCGCCGCTAGCGGGCTTAACCGCACGGCACATCGATCACTTGGAGCGCCATCCTGCTAAAAGACGGCGGCGCTAGTGCAGGCCCCTCCTACTCAACTCCTGGCTACATAAGAAACTTGCTTACGACCTGGTCTCTCCTTTCCTCCCATCAAGGATCAAGCAGACCATAGGCCTCCGCTTTTGGAGAACGAACCTCTCAGGAATTTCTCAGCTATAATTTGAATGAATGTTCCAGAATGAGATAAGTCAGATTCAGCCCGTTGCTTTTACTTGACTGTGTCTGCTCAAACTTCAAAGCAGCCTCAATCCGGTAAGGCACGGGTTCCACTAGCCTGAGATAATGGTCAATTCAATGCGGGCTAGTTCAGTGCAGACAACAGGACGTAGGGCAACCTACAAGGCTGAATTGAGTTTGCAATGAGTCACGCTACCCACTTCTACAGCCAATTTCATCAAAGGAGTAACCGCTATGGCTGACGACGCAAAGTATCTAACCGTAACATCGGAAAATTTTGAGGCCGAGGTGCTCCAGAGCGACGTCCCAGTGCTTGTCGATTTTTGGGCAGCCTGGTGTGGTCCCTGCCGCATCATGAATCCGATTGTGGAGCAGCTGGCGGTAGAGTTTGAGGGCAAAGCCAAAATTGCCAAAGTTAATGTGGATGAAAATGACGATCTGGCTTTGCAGTATCACGTTATGGCAATCCCCACGCTGATCTTCTTCCATCAGGGTCAGCGAGTAGACACTATCGCTGGTGTTCTGGCAAAAGACGAGCTAGTCGCTAAGCTCAACAGCCTCATCGCTACCAATGCCGCCGTCTAGCAATCCAGCCTGGCTGCGGCGGTGCTTGGGGTTCAGACCTCACGCCGCCGCAGCCTTGGCTTCGTCATCAGCCCTGCTTGCAGGCCTTTTCAGCCCTTAATACCATACTTCTATGATCGAGCTCTACACCTTTACAACGCCTAACGGGCGTAAGCCCGCAATTTTGCTAGAAGAAACTGGGCTACCCTATACAACTCACAAAGTTGATATTTCTAAAGGCGAACAGTTCAAACCCGATTTCGTCGCTATCAACCCCAACAGCAAAATTCCGGCTGTTCACGATCAGGAAACAGGGGTCACGGTATTTGAGTCAGGCGCAATTCTCATCTACCTGGCTGAAAAAACGGGGCAGTTCCTGCCTCAAGAGGGTCAGCCACGCTACCAGGCTCTGCAGTGGTTGATGTTTCAAATGGGTGGGGTTGGCCCGATGTTCGGTCAGCTTGGTCACTTCCGGCGCTCTGCCCCCGAACCTATAGACTATGCCGTCAATCGCTATGAAAAAGAGGTCCTGCGACTGCTGGGCGTGATGGATAAGCAGCTAGCAGAGCATGCTTTCCTGGCAGGCGACTACTCCATTGCCGATATGGCGACGTACCCCTGGGTCGCTGCCTATGACTATCTAGGCGTTTCTCTAGAGCAATTTCCCAACGTTCAACGGTGGGCGTCTGCTTTGATCGAGCGGCCAGCGGTGCAAAAAGGTATGGCTATTCTGCAGGGATAGGATAAATGCAGAGGAAGTTTTCCTTTAAAGAATTCCTCGCCGCCCGTTGGGATAGGTTGTAGACCAGTTGGTGCGCGCCATTGCAAGCTGTTCTTCAGAAATCGTGGCCCCTGTTAAATCAGCCCCACACAGGTTCGCACCCCGCAAGTTGGCGTTGGACAGACAGGCGTAGCTCAGGTCAGCGCCCCGTAAATCTGCGTTCTCTAAATTGGCGTAGTTGAAGTAGGCGCGGCCCAAGCGAGCATTGCGCAGCACCGCTTGGGATAAATCAACCTTGCCAAAGTTGGCGCTGGAGAGGTCAGCGCCCTGGAAATTGGCCTTGGTTAGTTTTGCCTGGTTAAAATTGACCCCAGCTAGATGAGTTCGCTGCAGCTCTAGAGCCGTCCCCACTTGCATAGAGAAATCACGCTGCCCCTTTAGGTAAGCCAGTTTAAGCT
>DATNQE010000044.1:0-2900 GCA_036702895.1 Trichocoleus sp.
CCAGGGCATTGCCCTGATGCGCCTGGAAACCTTTGCCGACTCCACCACCCAAACTGCCGTGTGGGATCGGCTGCTCAAGCTCAAGGCTTCCTTCTTTCGCCAATATTCCATGGGCGATCTCAGCTCCCGCGTTTCTGCTGTTAGCCAAATCCGGCAAAAGCTGGGCAACACCCTGCTCAAGAGCGTTTTCACTAGCCTTTTTTCCTTTCTCAACCTGGGCCTGCTGTTTTACTACAGTGTGCCTTTGGCCCTCATTGCCACCCTGGTTGCCGCCATCAACATTGGGGTCACCATCGTTTCTAGCCTGCTTACCCTGAAAAAAGTGCGACCTCTGCTCGAGCAGCAGGGCAAGCTCTTCGGCATGATGGTGCAGATCATCAACGGCGTTGCCAAATTTCGCATCGCCGGGGCTGAACCCAGAGCCTTTGCCTACTGGGGCAAGCAGTACAGTCACCAGCTCAAGCTCATGCTCAGCTCCCAGGGCATCGAAGACAATCTGGCGGTGGTCAACAGCCTGCTCTCGGCCCTCACCCCGGCAGTGCTCTTTGGTTGCGCGGTGATGCTCCTGCAGCAGTCGCAGGCGGGCAGCGGCCAGTTCACCACAGGTACTTTTTTGGCCTTTAATGCCGCCTTTGGCACCTTCATTAGCGGCGCCACCAGCCTCAGCACCACCGTAGTCGATGTGCTCGATGTGCTGCCTATCTGGCAGCGGGCGCAGCCCATTCTCCAGGCGCAGCCCGAAGTGGATGCCGACAAAGCCGATCCAGGCCGTCTGTCTGGGCAGCTCACGGTCGATCGCGTCGTGTTTCGCTATCGCCCGGATGGGGTCCGCACGCTCGATAACGTCAGCCTCCGAGCGGAACCGGGTGAGTTCATTGCCCTGGTGGGGCCATCGGGCAGCGGCAAGTCCACCCTGTTTCGCCTTTTGCTCGGCTTCGACACCCCCGAATCGGGCAACATTGCTTTCGATGGGCAGGATCTAGCAGGCCTGAATGTGAACGCGGTGCGGCGACAGCTCGGCGTGGTGCTGCAAAACAGCCGCCTGATGTCGGCCTCGATCTTTGAAAACATCTCCAGCAACGCCGTTATCACCATGGACGAAGCTTGGGAAGCGGCCCGTATGGCGGGACTGGCCGACGACGTTGCCGCCATGCCGATGGGAATGCACACCGTCGTCAGCGAAGGCGGCACCAACCTCTCCGGCGGTCAGCGCCAGCGCCTAATCATCGCCCGCGCCCTGGCTCTGCGCCCCCGTATCCTGCTTTTTGACGAAGCCACTAGCGCCCTCGACAACCGCACTCAGGCCATCGTCAGCGAAAGTCTGGATCGGCTCAAAGTCACCCGCATCGTTGTGGCTCACCGCCTCAGCACTATCCGCAACGCCGATCGCATCTATGTGCTTCAGGGTGGCCAGGTGGTAGAGCAGGGCAGCTTTGATGGGTTGGCGCAGCAGGACGGTCTGTTCAGCCAGCTCGTGAAGCGGCAGCAGGTATAGAGGAGGGGGTGCAAGGGGCAGGGCACGAGGATTTACCCGGAAACCTGCTCCTTGCACCCTGAACCCCATACCCTGAACCTTTACCCCTAAAAACTCAAGTAGTGCATCAAATGTGCCATCCAGTCGGGCGGTACCTGGAGCCGCTGCTGAAAGGCCGCACTATTTGGAAAGGGGCCACGCCAGTCGCGTTCGTAAACAATAGCTCTGGCAGTCTCTCGATCAATTTTGGGCACCTGACACAGCTGCTCTACCGTAGCCCGATTGACATCGACTGTTTGGGGCTGAGTGACTGCTGCCGGATCGTAGTAATAAAAGCTCAGGACGGGTTCTAGGGGCTGCAACGCTGCTTGCGGTAGGCTTAGAGCGGCCGCAATGTCTTCTAGGCAGTGAAACGGCACCCCCGATTGACTCAGACTCACTAGCTGCCGCGCTTGATGAATCGATAGCCCAGGTAGTCTTAGCCAGTCATCCACAGTGGCCCGATTCACATCCAGACAAAAGCCCAATGCGGCGGCAAGCTGCACTTCTCGGTAGGAGTGAAAGCGGCAGTAGGGGTCTGCCTGCAGGCGATAACGCAGTGGATGCAGCTGGGCCTGAAGCTTTTGCAGGGCTGAAGCAGCTCCTGAAGACCCTAGGGCTCGTTTAGGGAAAAATTGCGTCACTTCGTTTTGAGAATACCTGGCTTAAACCCGCTGACTAACCCACCTGGTCGAGCAACGCCCGCCGCTTTTGCTCAAACTCGTACTCTGAGATGAGCCCCTCCTGGCGCAGCTGATCGAGCTCTCGCAGGGCGGTTGCGATCGCACCCACTTCCTCTGCCACAGTGATTGCTGCCCGCTCACCTTTGAGCCGAGCCCGAAAACCTTCATTACTCTGGCTCAAATACCAAAGGCCCTCAATGGCGCAGGCTACTTTAGGAATCGGGGTCCACCAGCCCAGCAGCAGGTAAATTGCCCCCCATAGCGGCTGCCCCAAATAAAACTTGTGCAGTCCCGCCAGCGGCGTAATTGTTCCCAATAAAGCCAGTACGGCCGCTAAAGGACGATTTGGCATCCCAGGTTCCATAGAATTACCAGCAGCTTTGTTTAGCGGTTCCCTGATCACCTTGCTGAAGTCATCGAAGATTTTATTAACCGAATTGAATGCTGAGCTGGTTGATCAATCTTGCTGCTCTTGCTGACTGCTTTGGGGGTCTACAGGAGCCTTTCAACCTTAGGACTCTTTACTGCGCCAGTATAAACTGCATAAACCAGAACAGTACTGCAACTAGTTAAAGCATAATTTTAAGGGGAGTTCTCTGCTTTTAAGTCCTGACTAAGAAGATCTAGCTGCCAACCTAAGACTCTTTAAATTTGCTAAATTTCGGTATAACAGGGTTTGGCCGTCATTCTAGACACACCGTAGA
>DATNQE010000047.1:0-2038 GCA_036702895.1 Trichocoleus sp.
CTGGCAGCCCAGGTAGCCGGCAACTGGAGCCGCAGCAAAACGCCGCTGCGCCTCTACGAAACCCTAGCCGCTATTTCTCACCACGACGACCTGGAAAAAGAGTGGGATGAAAACCTGCTAACCGCTGCAGGGGCTCCCCTAGACTTTACGTTGGAGCAGGACATCGACCTCGACAAGATGCGTCGCCACGCCGAAAATTCGCTCTACCGAGGTCGCTGGGTAGCGCTGCTGACCTCCATGCATCTAGACTTTCTGAACCAGGGGCGGCGCGAGCAGGCCGAGGGGCTAGGGGAATTTCTCGACCAGCAAGAGCAGCTTCGAGCCCAGTGGCGACAGGAACTGAACATCAGCGAGGAAGATGCCCAAGCGGCTTATAACTTCATGCGGTGGTGCGATCGCATGTCTCTCATCCTCTGCCAGCGCAAAGTGCCCGAGGCCGGTCGCCACTTAGAAGTTCAAGTCGGGCCAGACGGCCAACACTACAGCATTTTCCAGCTGGAGAACGGCCACCTGGGCGTCACTCCCTGGCCCTTCAACGAGCCTGAAATTACCGTTAATGTAGAAGCCTGCTGCCTCTCCCAACTCAAATTCGACAGCAATGACGAGTTGCGCGAGGCCCTCAAGAACGCTCCTAGAAAAACCTTGACGTGGACATTTGAGCAGACAGAGCCCGTCGAGAAAGAGTCGAGCAAAAAAAAGTAGCTCCAGAGGAGCGGGTGCTTGGAACCCGCTCCAGGAACTCGTGGTCCAGCTGCCGAGTCTAACTCAGCAAGCCCCTCAGTAGAGCAGCCCTATCAGCTTACCCCCTGAGGTTGAGAGCTGGCCTGCTCCAGCAGCAACGCGATCTTCCAGCGGTTTCTGGGCACCCTGATCGCAGATAAACTTTTCGCCAGATCCGGTTTCTGTATCCCCAAGCGGCTCCTAGCAAGCTAGAGCCTGATCTGCAGAGTCCTGAAGCGTCATCGCCCCATCTGCCCGCTGTCGTAAACCACTCGAAGAGTGGCTTAGTTCCGCTGTTGGCCAGCCCTTCCAAACAGCCGTAGCAGTCGGGCCGCCGCTGGCTTGATTTGTTTTCTTCTAAATTCCATTGCCAAACGCTCAACAAGAGCTCAGGCAATTTGGAGGCTCCCAAAACCGCTACTGGGTGTGCGTCTACCACCTCACCCAAGCTTATGCCGGTTATACAGGAGACTTGCTGTCATGCTCGATGAACTTACCGCCAGCGGCCCCAGTCCGCTAAGGGCAGCCGCTGCCTTGCCGACCTTGCCAGGATACTCCGGCCCAGAGACAGCTCTGCTTAACCCTACCAACAATCCGTCGGCCATCGGCATTACCGCCGACTCAAAGGCCGTGACAGAGCTGCACCCTCTACAAAACCAAAGTTTGGCGCCAGCCATCGTCCAGGCCTCCTCTTTGGCTAACCTGAATTTAGACCTGCTGACCCCAGCCCTCCTGCCAATCAGCTCCGACCCTCTGCTAACATCTGGCGCCCATGATACTTTGACCCAGGCTTGGGACAAAGCGGCTGACCAGCTGACCAACTTTCTGCGCGGTGACTGGCAGGCCGACATGAGGTTGGCCTTTGGCGACAGCTGGCATCCAGACCAGGCCTATCAACTGCTGAACGAGATCCTCTCAGGTCAAACCCGGCCTCAGCTAGCCGTGCTGCCGGTAGCCACTCTACAGGCCCAAGGCGCCTTCTCTGCCGCTAGTAACACGCTCTTTTTAGCGCAGGAACTGCTCCAGACCAACAGCCTCAGCTCGCTTACAGACGTGCTGCTGGAGGAGCTGGGCCACTTCATTGACAGTCAGCTCAATCCGGTTGACTCCCCCGGTGATGAGGGAGCCATTTTTGCGGCCCTGGTGCAGCAGCAACCCCTCATTCCAACCGCATTGCAGCAGCTCAAGCTGGAAGACGACACGGCGATGCTGACCTGGCAGGGTCAGTCCTATGCCGTTGAGCAAGCTGCCCTAGAGCCGGGGGTGCTGACGGTGAATAGTTCTGGTCAGGTCTCGGTGCAGTACGTCTTCGACAGCG
>DATNQE010000048.1:0-3368 GCA_036702895.1 Trichocoleus sp.
GTTTCTGCCGATGGCAGAGGGTCTGTCTCGTCTACCTGTTGGGCATAGCTGGCTAGCGGGGCTCCAAAGGTAGACATCACCAGGGCAGCAGTCAAACTACCCAGTACATGATGTTTCATCAAGTTCCGTAGAGTGCGACAAGTCAGGCTTCATCAGCCCCCTACTTCACCAAGCGAGTTGACGCCAGACAAAAAGGGTTTCCCAGTGCTGGGAAGAACGCTGATGCATACCCGTTGCGGAAGCGGGATCCCGTAGACTAAGGCGGCGTTGGACCGTCTGATTTTCATTGGCCAGGAAGGTTTCCCGACTCATACCCGTTCCGACTTTGGTCTCGAACAATGGACGAGATGTAACTTAGCATGAACTTCTCAGCCTGAAAATCCGGGAACTTTTGGTCGGGGATCAGGTCAAAAGTCTTCACAGAAACTTTAAGGTAGGCTTGAACCTCTTCTGCGTTAACGGTTTTGGAATTTTTCACGACCACGAAAAAACTCCAAAAGTTTTTATTTTCTTATATGAGTCTGAGGTTCTGTTCCAGAAAACGAATTGGGCACAGGCCAAAATTGGCGAATATTTCAACACCTTGGCTCGCTGCGCATATGCAACTTTTTTAGATTTTTTTGAGAAAAACAGCGGTTAAATGCTGGCGTCGCTGGTTTGAATGACTGCTCGTTTGCTCGATAAAATTGCAGCCCCTTGTTGAGGTCACCAGGGGCTGCAGTCCTGCCAGGGGACACCCCAATATGACTAATTCAATCCCTCAAGTTGACGTATTTTCCCCCGGCTCCTTACCGTAGTGGATTGGGTTATCCAATTTTTAGGACGACATAAATGGACTACAAGGAAGCCGGGGTAGACGTCGAGGCAGGCCGGGCGTTTGTGCAGCGTATTCGCGCTTCAGTGGAGAGCACTCGACGTCCTGAAGTCATGGGCGGCTTGGGGGGTTTTAGCGGTTTCTGCCAAATTCCCCAGGGCTACCGCCAGCCAGTGCTGGTATCGGGCACTGATGGAGTGGGCACCAAGCTTAAGATTGCTCACGACTTGAACCGCCACGACACAGTAGGAATCGATCTAGTGGCTATGTGCGTCAACGATGTGCTTACCAGCGGGGCGGAGCCGCTATTTTTTCTTGACTACCTGGCAACGGGGCAGCTCCAGCCTGCCCAACTAGCTCAAGTAGTAGAAGGCATTGCCAACGGCTGCCGCCAGGCTAACTGCGCTCTGCTGGGCGGTGAAACAGCCGAAATGCCCGGTTTCTACGCGCCAGGGGAGTACGACCTGGCGGGATTTTGTGTGGGCATTGTGGAGAAGGATGAAATTCTTGACGGCAGCCAGATTCAAGTAGGAGACGTGGTCGTTGGCCTGGCTAGTCAGGGCGTCCATAGCAACGGCTACAGCCTGGTGCGCAAAATCGTGGCAGATGCACCCCGCAGCGACAGCAATCAGTCTGGCTATGGCTGGGAGGAGCGCCCCGTTGAACTAGGGGGTATCACTCTGGCAGAAGAGCTGCTCAAACCGACTCGCCTCTACGTGCAGCCCGTACTAGCGGCCCGCAAAACAGGCCTAGAAATTCGAGGCATGGCCCACATTACGGGAGGCGGCCTGCCAGAGAATTTGCCTCGCTGCTTAGGACAGGGGCAGGCCCTACAGATCGATCCCAACAGCTGGCCAGTGCTGCCGGTGTTTCAGTGGTTGGCCCGGACTGGTGCAGTGCCGCTGCCTGAGATGTTTAACACCTTTAATATGGGCATTGGTTTTGCTGTGATTGTGCCTCCTGAGCAAGCCGAGCAGGCAGCGAGCTGGTTCACTCAGCAGGATGTTGCGGCCTACATTCTCGGCAGCGTGGTGCCGGGCGAAGGTGAACTGCTAGGGCTGCCCCAGAATTAAGCAGCCTCTGTAGTATTAGCGCTTTGTTTAAGGGAAGTGGGATGGTTAACAGGTTGGGCCATCGCACTTCCCTTTTTGTTGACTAGGCACTGATAACTGGCAGGACCGGCAGGGGGAACGCTATGATTGGCCCGCTCATTAGATTTTTTCTGGCCTAAAAGCCTAACGAAAGGAGCTTTTTCTGTGCGCTCATCCACCCCTAACTGGCAGCCTGTGGTCCTTAGCCTGTTGGCGATTGTGGCGCTGGTGCTAGCGACCAGCAGTTTTATCATTATTAATCCAGGCCAAGCGGGGGTGCTCAGCGTCCTGGGGAAGGCTCAAGACGGCCCACTGCTGGAAGGATTTCACGTCAAACCGCCCCTGGTATCTACCGTTGATATTTACGATGTGACGGTACAGAAGTTTGAGGTGCCTGCCCAAAGCTCTACCCGTGACCTGCAAGATCTCACCGCCCGCTTTGCGATTAACTTTCGCCTTGACCCCACTCAGGTCGTCACGATTCGCCGAACCCAGGGCACGTTGGAAAACATTGTGGCTAAAATCGTAGCGCCGCAGACTCAGGAGTCGTTTAAGATTGCGGCTGCTCGGCGAACGGTGGAAGAAGCTATTACTCAGCGCACCGAGCTAAAAACCGATTTTGATGAGGCTTTAAGCGATCGCTTGGACAAGTACGGCATTTTGGTTATCGATACCAGCGTAGTGGATTTAGCGTTTTCTCCAGAGTTTGCTAGGGCAGTAGAGGAGAAGCAAATTGCCGAGCAGCGTGCCCGCCGTGCGGTGTACGTAGCTCAAGAGGCCGAGCAGGAGGCGCAGGCTGAGATTAACCGAGCCAAAGGCCGAGCTGAGGCCCAACGTCTGCTGGCGGAAACGTTAAAAGCGCCCGGAGGGGCCCTGGTGCTTCAGAAAGAAGCCATTGCAGCCTGGCGAGAGGGCGGGGCGCAAATGCCGAAGGTGATAGTCATGGGAAGCGATCGCACCTCCACAGTGCCCTTCATCTTCAATTTGCCCGACGGCATTGAGCCCTAGAAAAGCGCGTAGAACCAAGAAGCGGGGCATCCTGAAGATGCCCCCGCTTAATGACAGTATTGAGCGAATTCAGCAGGGCCTAAAACGCTAGACCAACTGTCTGATCGGGAGAATAGGTAATTTCAGCGACCATGCCGGGTTTGCCCAAGGCTTGGGCTTGGCCTTCGTTATAGCTGACGACAACGCCGCCCGCGTTGCCCGCACGAACGGTCAGCTGCTGGTCAGCAGTCCACGTACGGTTTTCGCCCTGCTGCAAAATTCCCTCAAACTGGGTTTTGCCATCGGCAACCACGCGCAGCCACGACTGATCGGTCAGCGTGGTTTCAACCCGAATAGGACGATTCGACTGGGCCACATCGCCGCTTGGTTCGTGAGCAGCGGTTGCGCTAGGGTTGTTCCCGGCTGCTGGAGCAGATGTGCCTCCCTGCTGACTGACGGCTAGCGGGTCAAGGGGC
>DATNQE010000058.1:0-3977 GCA_036702895.1 Trichocoleus sp.
CGCCCACGGCTTTGGCATCAACGCCGGAGTTACGGTAGATACCCACGTAAAGCGGCTTACAAATCGGCTGGGACTCACCAAGCATGAGGACCCAATCAAAATTGAGCAGGACATGATCAAACTGCTGCCCCAGCCCGACTGGGAGAACTGGTCAATTCGGCTGATTTACCATGGCCGCGCCGTGTGCAACGCCCGCAGCCCAGCGTGCGATCGCTGTGAACTGGCCGACCTCTGCCCCTCCGACAGGGGTTCAGTTAAAGGCCGAGAGCTTAAGGCCAAAGCGACCCAGCCTGTGACTTAACGAGCTGTGACTTAACCAGAGCTAGCTGACAAATTGGTTGGCAATCACCAGAAGGGCCCAACCAAACAGAATCCAGGTTAGCAGAGCAGGCATAATGACCTCTTGACAAGAGCAATAGTTTTTTCTCATCTACCCCTACCGTAACAGCCTGCCGCAGCCCGGCAGAGTGTCCATTCCCGAACCCTGTTGGGGTGTCAGAAGGACGGCAGAAAAGCCAAAAGAATGTACGCTTTACGGCGTTTTTGGTCTACAATTAGGGACTGTGTTTTTAAAAGAAACTAGAGCGAAAAAAGTGGCATGGCTAAGAAAAGCATGATTGCGCGGGAGCGCAAGCGCGAGAAAATGGTTGCTAAGTACGCTGCCAAGCGGGAAGCCCTGCTAGAGCAGTTCAATAGCGCTACCAACCAGCAGGAAAGGCTGGACCTGCACCGCCAAATTCAGCAGCTTCCCCGCAACAGCGCACCTACCCGTCTGCACAACCGCTGCTGGATGACGGGTCGACCCCGTGGTTACTACCGCGATTTTGGCCTCAGCCGCAACATGCTGCGGGACATGGCTCACAAGGGCCTACTGCCCGGGGTTGTTAAGTCTAGCTGGTAGTTTGGGGATCATTAGCCCTAAGTTGCTGCGGCACTTGCGACGTCGGTTCTGGCTTAAGGTTCATTAAACAACAGGGGGCGTAGCAACTTACGCCCCCTGTTGTTGTGTCAATTTTTGTAGGAATCCGAATTGAGACGCCTGCTACCCCATGCCGCAGCAGCGTTCAATGCCCATGCTGTCTAGAAGCAGGTCGCTAACGGCATTTGCGATCGCAAACTCGCTATAGAAGCTCTTAGAAAAGTCAAATCCCTGCATCTCGGTGAGAATCGCCATCACCAGTGCGTCAACGTCGTTCTCGCCCTCCATGCGCTGGCGCATGAAGACTTGAGCTGCCCGGTTAGCGATGTCGGCATTGACCGCCTCTGGCAAAAACTCCTGGTTAAGCCACTCGTGCAGAGTAACCTGAAGCCATTGCTGCTCCTGGCACGGATCTTTAGCAGGTGGGAGAGTTAACGGTGGAATCGGTTCTGCCATAGCAAGCGGAATTGCGAGGAGAATGATTAACAGGATATCGCGTTCCTCTATCCGTCAGACAGTTACCTGGGAAGGATACAGCGACAGCCACAATGCATAGACCATAGCCGCATGAAAGGCTTATTGAGGCGAAGCGTTAACCGAAGAGCAACATCCCAAGCTATCTGTCCAGCTCTATAGAATCAGAACTTTCGTGAAACACCTATGATGGATCGAAGGGTCTTTTATTGGACGTAGACCTGACATGTTTAAGACGTTCCAGTACGACATCCCCACCATCGTTCGCGGCTATTCCCAGGGCTATTTCCTGATGGCCGACGATGAGGGCGACAACCTGGGCTGGTACTCTAGCCGTCAGCGCACCCTCATTCCCCTAGACGATCGGTTTCGCTACCCCAAATCGCTGCGGCGGGCGCTTAACCAGAATCGTTTTCAAGTAGCCATTAATCGGGCTTTCCACCAGGTAGTAGAGGGCTGTGCCGACCGCGAGACGACCTGGCTCTCCAATGACCTCAAGGAAATTTACTGGGAGCTGCATCAGGCCGGCTGGGCCTATAGCTTCGAGACCTGGCAGGGCGACGAACTGGCCGGTGGGATCTTAGGATTGGCCATTGGTGGCGCGTTCATTGGCGAATCGATGTTCTACAACATTCCAGAAGGTTCGAAAGTCGCCATGGTAAAGCTAGTCGAGCATCTGCGCCAGCGCCACTTCATTTTGTTCGACGTGCAGATGATGAACCCTCACCTAGAGCGCTTTGGGGCTCAAATCATCACGGAGCATGAGTATAAGGATTTGCTGAGGCTAGCGCTCAAGCGCAAGTGCAGCTTTGTAGAAAATCAACCTCAGGTAGGCTAGAAAAGCCCAGGGTATCGGTTCGTAGACTCTAAATAAAATAACCTGTTGCGATCAGTAAATAGAGCCGCTCAAGCCAGGACGCACTGAATTTCTAGTGCGCCCTGGCTCATCGATCGGTTTTTCTAGATCAATAGATTGACTTCTCTAGCCGACGTAATACTCCCGAGTGCCTTTAGCGTTCAGCGCATCGCCCAGCCGATCAAGAGCGTGTACGTAGGCTGCTGTACGTAAAGGAATGCCCAGTTCCTGCGTAATCCGCCAAATTTTCTCAGCCTCAGTCACCATCATGCGAGACAGCCGCTGATGGACCTCCTCCTCGGTCCAGTAAAGGCCGCTGCGGTTTTGCACCCACTCGAAGTAGCTGACCGTTACCCCGCCTGCGTTGACCAAAATATCTGGGAAGACGTAGATGCCTTTGGCCTCGAGAATTTCGTCTGCATCAGCACTGATGGGGCCATTGGCGACTTCAAAGATGTAGCGAGCTTTGATCGCGTCGGCATTAGCGGCAGTGATTTGATTTTCTAGCGCAGCGGGCACTAGCACGTCCACATCTAGAGTCAGCAGCTCTTCATTAGTAACCACCGCGTGATTCTCGATGATGCTGCAGACAGAGCCCTCGCAATAGACTGCCTTAACGCTGCGGGAGGCATTCTTAAACTGCTGAATACTAGGAATATCAAGCCCTTCAGGGCAGTACACACCGCCTTGAGAATCGCTTACGGCTACTATCTTGTAACCCGCATTAAAGAGGAGCCGAGCGATAACGCTGCCTGCATTGCCAAAGCCCTGCACAGCAACGGTAGTGTCTTGAGGTGCTTTGTCGAACTTGCGCATCATCGCTTCGAGCACAAAGAATGCCCCTGTGCCGGTGGCCGTATCGCGGCCCTGGCTGCCGCCCATACTAATGGGTTTGCCGGTAATCACGGCCGGGGAAAGCTGGCGGCGAATGATGCTGTACTGGTCCATCATCCAGCCCATGATCATAGGGTTGGTGTAGACATCGGGGGCGGGAATGTCGACATCGGGGCCAATGAAATCTGCGATCGCATCAATATAGCCCCGGCTCAACCGCTCCAGCTCAAACTGAGAAAGCTCCTTCGGATTGAGCGTAATGCCGCCCTTGGCGCCGCCCAAGGGCAGGTTCAGAGCCGCGCACTTAAACGTCATCCAAAATGCTAGAGACTGCACCTCATCCATATTGACGTTGGGGTGGAAGCGAATACCGCCCTTAGTGGGTCCCCGAGTGTCGTCGTAGCGTACTCGATAGCCCTCAAACACCCTGAGAGAGCCATTATCCATCCGCACCGGAATTGAAACCTTGAGGCTCGCTTTGGGAAACTTCAGCCGCTCACTGGCATCTTCAGAAATCGTGACGTACTTCAACGCCCGTTCCAGACGGCGGTTAGCATCCGACAGCAGCGTGGTGGACATAGGAAACATCCTTTGGGGAAAGACTGCGCCGCGGTTGCAGACTCCAAAACTGTAACAACGGCTACATATTTAATTTTCCCTCGCCCAATAGGCAATCGCCGGAACTAAAAGGATTCTTAAATTTTGGCAATAAAGAGGAGGCCGGAAGAGAAGTGGTAAACGGCGGGAGCGGTGAGGCGCGAGAAAGACAAGGAGATGAGGTGCTTTGCCCGTGTTCCCCCGCTTTTTGCCGTCTTCTAATCTCTGTCTCCTGCCTAAAAACACAAATTCAGCCAGATTTATCCCCCAAACCGTTACTTTGCTGATGAACTGCGG
>DATNQE010000095.1:0-7755 GCA_036702895.1 Trichocoleus sp.
GTAAAGCCGCCGGTTTATCCACTGGTTATAAGCCGCCAGGGTGTGACAGTAAGTTGGGCTGATCATTACCCACAAGTTAGGAAGAGTGGGCAGTGCCCACCCGGAAAAATTTACAGCGGGCCGTTGATTTTGGCGTTTAGCCCGTAAACCTGCCGCTCCCCTACAAAAGGCACCAACGTTACCGAGCGCTCGTCCCCCGGCTCAAACCGGACGGCAGTGCCTGCCGGAATATCGAGCCGCATTCCCCGCGCCTGCTCGCGGTCAAAACTCAGCGCTTCATTCACTTCATAAAAGTGAAAGTGAGATCCAACCTGAATCGGCCTGTCCCCTGTGTTGGCAACAGTCAGCGTTACGGTTGGCCGCCCGGCGTTGAGTTCAATCGTGCCTTCGGCGGGCAGCAACTCCCCTGGAATTATGGCCATAGTCCTACTTACTTACTCCTAATTGGCTAATTAAATTTGCACGCTGCTCGTTCAGCTCACGCTCTGCTATGTGGCGCGCTTCTTCTAGCTCCCGGCGGAAAGCGGCGGTTTCCTGTTGAGTAGTCTCCAAAAGCTGAGTCAATGCAATTAAGTGTGCCGTTTTGGGCGCTAACTCTGCGGGCACCTTAACATCGGGAATGACGCCAGTGCCGTTCCAGTTGGTGCCGGTCAGTGGATTAATCGCTCTGCCATTGGGAATGAACACCCAGAAGTGATCGTGCAGGCGATGCCCTGAGCCTGGGTGGGCGCCGCCGCGACTGGTCTCGCCGACCACGGTAGCCCGCTGCTGGGTTTGCAGGTTGTAGGCAAACTCCTCCGCTGCCGAGAAGGTTTCTGGCCCAATCAGCACCAGCACAGGTTTGTCTAGGTAGCGCTGCCCCGGCACGTGGGGCAGGGTCCACCACTGGTGGGTGGAGTTGGTGTCGCGCCAGTACAAATCGTTCAGGTGAACGGGTGGGTAGGCCGGAAACAGGTAGCTGCACAGCAGCGTGACCATGCCGGGAGAACCGCCTCGGTTGAAGCGCAGATCAATTACCAGGGCGCTGGTGTGGGCCAAAAAAGCCATCGCGGCCGCCGCCGTTTCTCCGGCAAACTCTGGCGGCTCAAATCCAAACAGCTCCAGGTAACCGACGTTGCCACGCCACCGCTCGACTCGGTTGAAATCGAAGTTACGCAGACTGCTAAGGTGCTGCTGGCGGGCAATTTCTTCGGCGGTAGGGGCGGCTGCGGGCTCCAGATGGGGCAGCGGCACCGGGCTAAAGTAAAGCTGGAGCTGGGGGTCGGCACTGAGGGTCTGCAGCTGGGCGGTCAGCGTAGCTGCCAGTTGGGCCCCGCCAGTAATGTCGCCGTAGCCCCCCTCCGCTAACCGCTGAGTAATGTCCTGCCGAATGCGCTCAGCCGCCTCGGGAAAGACATAGCTGTCGAGCTTGTCCATCAGCGCGTTGAGCACGCTCTGACAAACAGCTGGTTCAAGGGGAAAATCTTCTGGGGGGTCTGCAGTGGGTTGGGCCATCGCCAGTTCTAGCGGATCGGGTCGTGGACTGTGACCAGTTTAGTCCCATCCGGGAAAGTCGCTTCTACCTGTACTTCATGGATCATTTCGGCGATCCCGTCCATGACATCTGCTCGACTCAAGAGGGTGGTGCCATAGGACATTAGCTCGGCCACAGTCTGACCATCTCGTGCCCCCTCCAAAATCGCGGCAGAAATATAGGCCACAGCTTCTGGGTGGTTGAGCTTTAGACCCCGGTTTTTCCGGCGCTCAGCTAGCAGAGCAGCGGTAAAAATGAGGAGCTTATCTTTTTCCTGCGGGGTCAGTTGCATGACGGTGGATGAAATCTAGTTAGGGAGGGCAAATCGGGGGGCTGCAGTGCAAAACTGCAGTTCGAGCAGCATCAGGGGGATATGGGTTAGATGCTGGGGGAATTTTCTCTGGTGCTGCCCCATTTTTCCTTAGTTTTTACCATCTTTTTAGCTCTAACCATTCAGACTCCTTCTTTGGCTCAAAATTGCTTCCAGCCTAAACTGCCCAAACTCGGGATAAGCAGGCTGGTCGGGCTAGATAGCGCGGCCGCAAATAGCCCCAAAGGGTAGTGAATCCCTGCCGCGCTGCCTGAGTAGAGGGGCCGCGGTAGCGACAGAGCAGCCCCTGCTGAAGACGAGTAATGCCGACCTCCCCTGGCTGGCTAGCTGGCCACAGGCTGCGCAGCTGCTCCAAGTCCGAGTCATTGGGAGTATAGCCGAACACGGTTAGGGTGCCGATTACCGGCTGCCCGGCTAGGCCGTGCCGACTGGTTAGCGTCATGCTGCCGCCGCTCAGGGTCTGTCGATCTAGCCATAGCGGCCGGTTGTTTTGCCAAACCTCGGCGTGCGATCGCCAATGCCCCTGCTGGAAGGTTTCCCCCCGAGCGCTGCGGCCAAAGCGGGTGATGTCCCAGCCCGCCCAGATTGCTCCTGGCGCCAAATCAACCCGCTGCTTTTGGAAAAACCTAGCTCCGCTAAAAACGATTGTTTCGAGGGGAAACCACTCCAGGCAGGTCTCTGGGGCTAGCGTTAGAGATACCGTCTGCTCGCTGGTTGCCCCCGTGCTGCGGTAGATTTTGTTGGCGGCAGCGGTGGTAATCAGGGCACAGCTCTCTAAGGCTAAATCGGCGTTGAGGTGAATGCGATCGCTACCGACCATACCGCCCGCTGTGTGGATCAGCACGTTATGACATACCCTATCCCCTTCTGGGTAGAGGGGCTTTTGCAGCTTGATCGGTGCCTGGGCGTAGTGCTGGGCCCCGGTTTTGCCCTGGTGGTGGGTAAAGTGTAAGCGGGCAGATCCGTGCCAGCCCTGGGCAGCAGGTGTCTTTGGCGCTGCCAAAGCCGAATCTGGAGCAGCCAGCGTCAAGAGGAAGCCCCCGCACTGGCAGCTAAACTGGCAGGCGCTTGGTACCAAGCTGGGGTCTTAAAATCCAGCAGCAGTACGGTACGAAAGCGTTCGTCCAGGTTCCACGCTTCGTGCTCAGAGGTGTCGTCAAACACCAGACACTTGCCGTTTTCCCAACGGCGCACTTCGTCGCCTACCCTCAGGCCGCAGCGGGGCGGTACATCAATACCCATGTGGCAACGCAGCACACCAACGGGTTTGCCGGAGTGAGGCACGATGTGAGCTCCAGGGGCCAACCCGGAAAAGCCTGCCGTAATTAAGCCGGGAATGGCTCTGACCAGACTGCTAGTGCGGGGGCAGAGGTCGCAGTTCAGGTCAATTTTGACCCCCAAGAAGTACAGGCCTACAATATCCCAACCGGTACGTTTATCCAGCAAATACCGCTCGGGGTAAGGCACAAACACTTCTGGAGGCAGGCTCTCTAGCTCCGCTTTGATGGTGCTCCAGTGGCTTTCTAGAGTAGGGACGAACTCAAATTGGCTAGCGTCGCAATACATAGTGACCTCTAGTCCAGACCGTCTTTGGGTAGAAAAGGACGCCACAAAATTAGCCCGACAACAAAGCGCAGGCGACTGCGCCAGCTGTGAATTCGGGTAGAGATTCGCCAGATAAAGCGGAGGTACTCCAGCCCCTGCTCTAAATCCTGTAGTGGAGTTGATCGGGTGGGAGAGACCCTAGGCGGGGGACCTGCGATCGCAAGCGGATCGACGGGGGGCGTTGGCGGGGTAGAACGGGGGTGATTCATAGCAAAGATTAGCAGCGCAAACTCAGATGTAGCGTTGAGATATCTGGTGTAAGGAGATACGGCTCAATACAGTGACCGAAATTAACGTTGGAGGGAACTCTCAGAGGTCAAATTGGGAGCCAGTCCAGCCGTAGCCCGCAGGTTCTGACAGCGTATCAGCTCGTCGGTGCTCAGCCCGGAGCGGCCCTCAATGCGTGCTGCCGCCTCAATTGCGCTAGAGAGCGCCTGGGCAGCTTGAGCAGCCGTGTAGCCTCGCCGCTGAGCGACCTCAAGAGCCTTATCGTCGGCAGCCATCTCTACCTTGACTCCTCGGCTGGAGCGCCAAATCCGCAGCCCGGCGGCGGTCGCCAGACTTCCAGCCAGCAGCAGGCCGACAGCTTCGCCTCGTGCCAGTTCGATAGCGGCCCCTACAACCCCAGTCACCATTAGACCCTGATACCAGTCGGGCTCCATCAGATTGCTGCCAATGGTCCAGCAGACTGTGCGCAAAAACAGCAAATCGCGCTGAGGCTGAGTTAGCTGCTCCCACAGGGTTAAATTCAGGCTGATGGGATGGCTCTCACGCCAGGGGCGAGGAACCGAGGCGGCAATCAGACGGGGCTGATCGTCACTCAGCTTCAGCCGCGTTTTCATCCGGCCAGTGGCGGGCATCAGATCCCTGAGGCGGTTAATTTCTGCGTTCGGGTCGATCACGTTCCTCCTAAGCAGAAGACCATCCCCTAGGGTATCACTACTGCGAGCGTTGGCGGTTCGCAGGCTATTTCAGCGGCTGAGAGACCGCGGGTAGGGGCTTGGGCGGTAGGGACTAAAGCACTTTGAGCGTGGGGGCAAGCGATGCGATCGCAGACGTTACCTCCTCCATGCCGGTATCAATGCCGGCAACCATCAGCAGAAAAATCTCTGCCCCCTGCTGTTTAGCCAAAATAGTGCCCATGATCGGTTTGGCTGGGGCAGCTCCCTGGCTAAAGCGGCCTGTCCAGCCAATCTGTAGCCCGCCGCCTGCTACCGATTGAAACCCTGTCGTCTGAAAGCCTTCTCCGGCACCAAACGCATCCTCAGCTGCCCGTACGAGGGCCACATCCGGCAGGGGATCGGCAGTGCCGGGTGCCAGCGGTACAACCACAACGGTATAGGCCAGGTTGCCGTCTGGGCGCTGAAACAGCGGACTGCTTCCCGCTGAGCTGATGGTCATGGCCTCTAAAATACCGACTTCAAAGCGCTCCTGAGGGTCAGTGTAGGTACCGCTCAGAGAGGGGGTTGAAGCGGGTGCCGGCGGCTGCGACTGGCCTGAGGCCGGTTGAGTCTGAGCCATGGCTGCCCCAGTCGGCCTGAGCCAATCGATGCCGTATCCTAGCAGCAGCACCCCCAGCAGCGCTGCTGCGGCCAGCCCAACGAGCCAGGTTCGACGATTTCCCATAGCACACTCTCCGCAGCCAAGGTCACGATTAAGCATAGCCGCAGGCGACCAGACCGCAGCAAAAAACAGACGGTTTTTAATGAACTTGCCTCTGAAGCGTCCATGGCCAAGAGGCCTCAGGTTTGGATGAGGCTTAACGGCCGCAGTAGGCTTCGACGCAACGTACGAACATTTCCACGCCCACAGGCAGCACCGTCTCATCGAAGTCAAACCGAGGGTGGTGGTGCGGGTAGTCGAGCTGTTTAGCAGGATTGGCCGAGCCCAGGAAGAAGTAGCAGCCCGGTACCTGCTCCAGGAAGAAGGCCATGTCTTCCCCGCCCATGGTTTGACACTCTGGCACTACGCCAGCGGGCGTCTCAACTACGGCTAATGCCACCGATCGCACTAATTCGGCAATGGCTGCATCGTTGACCACAGGGGGATAAAGGGCCTGGTATTCAAATTGGTAAGTCGCTCCATGACCTTGGCATACCCCGGCGATTATCTGCTCGAGTCGTTGAGCAAAAAAGCCGTCGTAGGCCCGATCAAAGTAGCGCACAGTCCCAGCAAGGTCAGCGCTGTCCGCAATTACGTTGCGCGCAGAACCCGCATGAAACTCGCCCACGGTAACCACCGCCGACTTTAGCGGGTCGACGTTACGCGACACAATGGTCTGAATGGCATTGACCACCTGGGCGCCGAGCACAACCGAGTCTACGGTCTGGTGCGGAATAGCCCCATGACCGCCCTTCCCCTGCAATCGGCAGCGGAACAGCTCGGTAGCGGCCATCAGTGGGCCTGTGCGAACACCGACGGTGCCTAGGGGCAGGTTATTCCACAGGTGGAGGCCGATGATGACGTCTACATCGGGGTTCTTGAGGGCCCCGGCCTCAATCATCGGTTTGGCGCCCCCCGGCCCTTCCTCCGCAGGCTGAAAGATGAACTTGACCGTGCCCGCAAAACTTTCTGGATGGCGCGACAGATAGAGCGCTGTACCTAGGGCAATGGTAATGTGGCCATCATGACCACAGGCGTGCATAATGCCATCGTGCTGGGAGCGATAGGGCACCTCGTTGAGCTCCTGAATTGGCAGCGCGTCCATATCAGCGCGAATGCCTAGAACCGGCCCAGGGGCGTGGCCAGAAACGGTCGCAACAATGCCTGTGCCAGCGACTCCTGATTGGTGAGGCACCCCCCATTCAGTCAGCTTTTGGCTAATGAACTTGGCCGTTTGGTGCTCGTTAAATCCCAGCTCGGGCTGCTGGTGAAGGCGCCGCCGCCACTCGATTAGCTGGGGCTGCAGGTTGGCAATGGTCAAACGAATACTGTCCAGACGGACAGAGGTAGATTGGGGAACCGCTGAAACCATGATTGAATAGTGACTGAAAAAATCTTCTCTAAAGTCAGGAGTATCTAAAGCAGAAACGCTGGCAGGGCGTTTGGCCTGGGGGGCAGCTTGCTTTCCCTACTTTCCTTCAATGTGCAACAGACAATCCGTTTGATCGTCCTAGAGTACCCCTGCGCAGCCAGACTTCAGCAAAGTCCTTGAATTCGTAAACTTACGGTAAACCCCCAAGCCCCGGCTCAGACCTGTTGACAGTCCTGTTGAGTCATGGATGAGTGCGTCTCAGCAATTCGGGAGCAAGGACGTCAGGCAAAACCTGCTGCCAACCGCTCCTAAATCAAGCGTTATAAGGAGATCTCCCTGTTTCATTATGGCGGCAACCCGATGGCGGTAGGGTAGACGCCTGTTAGGGAAGCCGTATATTCTACTTGCGGCTGAGCCGTGGCTCCGGAAACTTTGCCGCATAGACACTGAAGAAATACAAAGCTATCCATAGCCGGGCTAACCGACTGTGCCCTTGTTACATTGGCTCTGCTGTACGGTTTAGCCGTGGCGGTCTGCACACTGCATTTTAAGTTCCTGGCTCTGAGGGGAAATAGGGTTTAGGCAAACAGGCCCAGTCCCTCAAGATCGAGACTGGCGGCTACAGTCGCTAACTTTTCCAGGTCTTCTGGATTCTCCAGATAGGGCAGCGTGCCCAATACCGGCACCTGAGTGAGCCCGGTAATCAGCGATGCTGGAGCCCAGCGATCGATTTCATCTTCTGTGCGGGGTTCAGGGCAGTTGAGGACAATGCCCCGCAGCACTAGCTGACACTGGCGGGCTAAGGCAACGTTGGCAACCGCCTGTGCGATCGCACCGAGCTTCACCGACACTACCAGCACCACCGGCAGCCGCCAGGCCGCTGCCACATCTGCCACAGTCAACTCCATGGTTACCGGAGAGCCCAAACCGCCTAGGGCCTCTACCAGCACCCAGTGACGCTCGCGGCAAAGACGCTCCAGTGCTCGCCAGGCCGCTGCTAAATCGAGTGATCGGCCCTCTAGGGCGGCTGCTAGCGGGGGGGCAAGGGGAGCCTCAAAATATTGCGGAGTGATAGCTTCCAAAGATTCATTCGGCAGAAACAGGCGCTGGTACAGTTCCCGGTCCCCTACTCCCGACTGCACCGGTTTTAGCAGCCCTAGAGAGCGCTGGGGTTGAAAAGCTTGCCAGTAGGCCGCCAAGGCCGAGGTGAGCACTGTTTTGCCCACTCCGGTGTCGGTTCCCGTCACCATTAGGGCATTCATCAGGGCGTTCGCGGTATTCATAGTTCAGTGATGACAGTTTGTAGCCCCGCAAGGGTCCTTAGGTTGGGTT
>DATNQE010000098.1:0-6125 GCA_036702895.1 Trichocoleus sp.
TGCCCACCGGATGACCGTCCGGCGTAGTTTTACTCCCCTCAGCAGCAAAGGGAAACATCAGCCCCCGGTTGTCAACGCTGGCAACGTCGTAGAGCTTCATGCCGTCAATGCTCTGTACCGCCAGGGATTGGGGCACGCTGACCACTTGGGCCTGCCCGGCCCTGGCGGCGGCAAACGCCGCATCCTCCTCATTAAAGAGGAAGACCAACCGCTTGATGCCCGGAGCCTCTCCGTAGTAGTCGGGGTTAGCTTCCACGATGAGCTGCTGCCCCTCATCCCACTGCACCAGCTTGTACGGGCCAGAACCCACAGGATTACGAGCATAGTCAGAGCCATGGGCATGCTCCGGCACAATACCCAAAGTGATTAAGCGATTCACAAAGGTGCTCTGCGGTTCTTTGAGCCGCAGCTCAACTGTATAGTCGTCGGTGGCGACGGCTTCCTCAAGCACCGTCACGTCGGTAAGACCACCGCTTTCTGCTGCCTTATTGAAGGTGTAGGCAACATCAGCAGCCGTCAGCGGCTCTCCATCAGAGAACTGCGCGTCCTGACGAATCTTTACGGTCCAGGTTTTGCCGTCCTCGCTGACGCTGTAGTCCGTTGCCAAGTCGTTGACAATTTCAAGGTTTTCATCACGCCTTAGCAAAGTGCTCTGAAACAGGGGTGACCCGTAGCGACCCCAGCCTAGGGTGGGGTCATAACCCTCTTCGCTCTCTCCTCCAATCGCCAGAACTATCTGCTCCGCAGAACCATTGGAGGCTGGCGCAGAAGCACTTGGCCCAGTTGAGTTTGAAGCACATCCGGTCAGAATTTGCCCCAGTAGGAGCACCCCCATAGACCAGGCAGGCACTTTGAGACTTGATGTCATAGCTGCACCTATCAGTCAACTTGCAGAATAAATTCCCCCCGAAGACTCAAGCACATAGTCTCAGCAGTCAGAAGGATTTTCACGACTTTTGAGGCTATCACCGCATTTCCCGCCCAACAATCCGGGGGTAAGGGATATAAAGCGGAAAAGAACTTAAAGCTTGCCAATCATAGAAATAAGCCTATGCAATTCATTAATTAGAGCTGCAAGTTTGACTAATGTCCGAAGCGCCTTTAACAAGCCCATCAACTACTTCAATGCAGTTCATGAGTTGACGCAAAAACGCACTTCAAACCCTGCAGAAGATAGCTGAATTGCCTTTGCCTTAATGCACTGGCATCAGAGCAGATTATTTTCTATGCCTTTAGCACCCTGTTCGCTAAATTGACAGCAAAGACTTAGCCGCTCTCAAAAGGACACTACAGCAACGTCTCCCCTTAAATTCTTCCTGCTGAGTTGTGCCACTGCCAGAGTACGTAGTGCCTGCTCTCATACGTCAGCTGCATCCCCAAACGATACTGAAGCTGGCCTGCAACAGACCAAGCTTCAGAGCATCTGTACTCTAGGAGGAAAAGTTTTTTAGGAACTCAACCCATAAAAAAGCCCAGAATGCTGAGGATTCCGAGCTTTTCTGTCTGAAGCCGATGGCGGGATTTGAACCCGCGACCGCTCGATTACGAATCGAGTGCTCTACCACTGAGCCACATCGGCGTGCCTATCCGGTGAACTAGTATAACAGCCCTAACTCGCCACTTCCTGCGAGAATGAGGAAAATTGATCTTAAAATTCTCAGCATGAGCGAACCATCGTCTCCTAGGAGACAGCCACCGCCAGGAATGAGCCCCGATAGGTATGCTCGCCTACGAGCTGAAGCAAAGCATCCTTACAAAGGGCTGCGGCAATTCGTGTACGGAGCTGTGGGCGCTTCTGGGGCAATTGGAGCGTTTGTCTTTTTTACCCAGGTGCTGGCCGGACGAGACGTGGGGGCTGCTTTGCCCAATCTGCTGCTGCAGGTCGGAATAGTGGCGCTGATGGTGGTGCTGTTGCGTTGGGAAAATCGTAAGGGTCCTCAAGAGCAGCCTGGGAGTCAGCGCAAATCTTAGCGCCCGGCTTCTGAAATCCTTTTTCCTAGAGACGTCAGACAGGTATAGACTAATAAGCAGTCTGTCAGCAATGTCATCTACCGCGTTGTCTCTCCCGCTTCATCTCCCACCAGTGCTAAAGTTGGGGCATAGTAGCGGTAGTTACCCTAGGGTCATTGCCAGTTGACCATTCTGCAGCAGAGCCATATTCAGACGACAACAGGTCGCGAGGCCCTCAAGCAAGTGTTGGCCTGGTTCGACCAATTTCAGGCTGAAGCCGTACCCCACGATGTCTGGCTACAGTGTCAGCTAGCGTTGATTGAAGGTTTTACTAACGCCATCCGCCACGCTCATCAAGGACTGCCTGAGGACACGCCGATTGAGCTTGAAGTCGTTCTATCGCCCCAGGTTATTGATATTCGTATTTGGGACCACGGGCCTGGGTTTGATCTAGAGTCGGTACTGCGGTGCAAGCTAGCAACAACCAACGCCCAGTCGGAGAACGGGCGCGGCCTCAAGATCATGCACATGGTGGCTGACACGCTCAGCTACGAACCTACCGCCGATCAGCGCAACTGCCTACATATTCAAAAACGCTATTAATTCTTAGGCTCAACGATACAAAGCTCCTGGGGCCCTGCTGTTGCCATAGCACGATCGCACTCCAGGATCGCAGGCATAGATTATATCAACAGCAATTAAGCCGCTAGCTTTTCGCTCGGCCCCATCGGATTTAGCATGGGGGTAATTCAGTTTGCCCAACAGCTTGCTCAACATCAGTGATGCTCTCAATGCTATCTACCTGGATGACCCTCAATCCCTGGCTGGTCGCGGTGCTCCTCAACTCAGTGCTGCTGGGCTTGGCCTGGGTGCTGCCCAAAAAACTGCTGACGCCTGCGGGCTACGTCCACGCTTGGGTTCTAGGCGTTCTGGTCTGGGGCTGTCTGGGCTGGCGTGGGTATGCGGTTGTCATGTTTTACTTTTTGGTTGGCTCTGCGGTAACCCGCATTGGCATGGCCCGCAAAGAAGCCGCTGGCATTGCCGAAAAGCGCTCAGGCACCCGAGGACCCGAAAATGTCTGGGGCTCAGCGCTGACTGGAGCCCTATGTGCCCTGGGAATTGGCTTAGTTGCGCTGAGGGGCGATTCGCCTGGTAGCTGGGTTGAGCTGCTGAGCCTGGGGTACGTGGCCAGCTTCTGCACCAAGCTGGCGGATACCACGGCGTCTGAAGTGGGCAAGGCCTACGGTCAGCGCACCTACCTGATTACGACGCTTAGATCAGTTCCAGCCGGAACTGAGGGCGCTGTAAGCCTGGAGGGAACAGCGGCTGGGCTGGTTGCAGCGGTAGCGGTGGCGCTTCTGGGCTGGAGCATTGGGTTGATACCGCTGCTGGGAGTGGCGCTGTGCGTAGTTGCGGCTTTTGTAGCAACGAACCTGGAAAGTTTGATTGGGGCAACGCTGCAAACCCAGTGGGACTGGTTAACAAACGAGTGGGTCAACGTCATCAATACTCTGCTTGGGGCTGCGATCGCAGTTGCTTTGGGAGCCCTCATCCTGCCCTAGCGATTTGAGCGGCTATCCCCAATTCCACGGATGAGCGGCTGCTTTACCTGAGGCAACTACCGATTCTGCCTTGCTGTGGGTTTTTCCAAATTTTATAAAGCGGCCCTGTGCCCCTCTCAGTGCTTAAAGAACTTTAGAAATTGCAAAGTATTCGTCGGCTTAAACTCCGTGGCATTGCTGAGGTGGGATTTCCGTGGGACTTCTGTCGCTGTTAGCAAGTGCCTGAGCCTTAATAGATGTAGGGTCATTTAGCCACCCCTAAAGCCTTCTACCCCTCCAGGTACGGTTGTTTTGGGAGCATCTACCCCCGGCCTGCACGCCAGGTTCGGGAGGAGCGAAATAAGCATGAACTATAAACTGAGAAGACTAGCTCGCTCATCTAATTTGCTAACTTCACTTGGGTTAGCCTGTCTGTTAAGCTTGGCAGCAATGCAAACGCTGCCAGTCCAAGCTTCGGGAGACTCTGGCGGCAATCGCGATGAATTTCCGGGTCGACGACAAGGGGGAGGAACCCACTGGGTGCTGCCCACCCCCACCCCATAGGCGTGCGGACTGTGTCGCACAAAATATCTTTTGTCGGCCTCAGTCGCTATCGATAGACCCGAGCGCGATCAGATAGCTACATATCCTTGAATCCAGTAAGCGGGGTGCTACTGCAAGGGACTGTTGGGTAACACAGCCTTAAATCGGCTTACCCTATTCCCATGCAGCTGAAGCTGTCGTTTTAGAGAACTCCACTACTGTGATTTATTCTTTCGGGCCGCTTCTGGGAAAGTTTTTAGGCCTAGCTCAGCTCCATGGGTGCAGCCGCTTTCAAGTTGTCAGCGCGGCTCTACGCTCAAATGGGGGACGACTCGTCCTGGTTTCAAGCCTGCTGATTAACGGCTTGATAACCGGCAGTAAACAAGTTGGTCTGCTAGAGCCTGCCGAACTCTTCTGGTTTGACCATGCCGTTCAGCGGCTGCCCGATGCTCGCCCCGACCCTCGTATGGTAATCGTCGGGATTACGGAGGAGGACATCCAGCAGTACGGCTGGCCTCTAAGCGATGATGTGCTGGCCCAGCTGCTGGCAAATCTTCAGCAGCATCAGCCTCGGGTGGTAGGGCTCGATCTCTACCGCAGCAGCTTTAGAGCGCAGAAACAGACCGATCTGCAAAGACAGCTACAGGCCCGAAATCTAGTAGCAATCATGAACGTCGGTAGCGACCCTGAGGTGGGGGAAGTGCCGCCCCCACCCACAGTTCCCCCAAGCCGAGTGGGGTTTAACGATTTGCCAGTCGACCCAGACGGCACGATTCGGCGCAATCTATTGTTTGTACGAACGGCTCAGCGCGACTATTACTCCTTTGGCCTACGGGTGGTGCTGGCCTACCTGACGCCATCGACTGATGCCTCTAGCCACCGCATCTCGAGCGTTAGCGCACGCGATACCAGCGCAGTTGCCCCGACTGTCTTTCGAGCAGACAATCATTCCCTCTACCTGGACACCGTTGCGCTACCGGCCCTGGGGCGCAGCGACGGTGGTTACCAGCAAGCTGACGACCGAGGCTACCAAATTTTGCTGAAATACCGCAACCGCACAGCCCCCGCTCGGCAGCTCTCCATTAGTCAGGTGCTCAGCGGCCGCTTTGACGCCAGCTTGGTGCGCGATCGCATTGTCCTGGTAGGTACGACAGCGCCCAGTTTAAAAGACCAATTCTACACCCCCTACAGCGCTCAGCAGCCGCAAGAGTTTACGATGCCAGGGGTCGTTATCCATGCCCACATGATTAGTCAGCTGCTAGATGCAGCGGCTGGACAGCCGGCGCTGTACCGAGTTTTGCCCCCTCGCAGCGAGTTTCTCTGGCTCTGGGGCTGGTGCCTCGTTGGCGGCTGCCTAGTGTGGCGCTTTAAGCAGCCGGGAGGGTTACTCATGACGACCGGTCTAGCCGTATTGGGGCTGGGAGCAGTGGGCACCGTAGCGCTGATCCAGCTGGTCTGGGTGCCAATAGCCGAACCTACGGTAGGGCTGCTGGCAACAGCAGCTACAGTCATGGCGTACAAATTGCTCTACCGCAGCACCCACGACTCTCTGACCCATCTGCTCAACCGGGAGGCCTTCATGCTGCATCTGGGCCAAGTGCTAAAGCAGCACTGGCGCCAGGAGGGGCAACCGCCCGTGATTGTCGTCTTTCTGGACATCAACCGCTTCAAGGTAATCAACGAAAGCTTGGGGCACGAAGCAGGCGACCAAGTATTGATCACCTTAGCCCAGCGGCTCAAGCAGCACACCGCCCAGGGCAGCGCCGTGGCCCGAGTCGGCGGAGACGAATTTGCGCTGCTGCTGCAGGACATGAACTGGAATCAGGCGGGCCAGTTTCTAGACCAGCTGCAGCACCATTTGACAGAACCTCTCATGGTCAGGGAGCAGAAGTTCTCTAGCACAGTCAGTATGGGCATCGCTGTGACTCAGGCGGGCTATAACCACCAAGCGGCCGATCTACTGCGCGATGCTCACACCGCCATGTATCGGGCCAAGGCGCTGGGCAGAAGCCGCTATGAGGTCTTTGCAGCGGGAATGCTGGTGGAAGCTGTAACTCGTTTGAAGCTGGAGAGCGACCTGATTACGGCTCT
>DATNQE010000121.1:0-5245 GCA_036702895.1 Trichocoleus sp.
GTCCTTGCGAACACTAGAACCTGAATCTAGCGCGTCTACCAATTCCGCCAGTTCCGCAGGCGGTGCAGCATTCGTTCTGCGATTTACAATCATGCGGCAGGAAAGGTATTTCGTCAAGCACTTGTGCAAAAAAGATTTGGCGCGGAATTGAGAATCAGCCTTAGGACTTAAGCCAGATTGCGGAAAACCGACAGAAAACGCAGTAGCGATTTGAAAGGTTTCGGGTAGAATCTAGACGAAATTTTATATTGCGCTATTGAAGTTTTGGAGGCTAAGGCTATCGCTACCCCGACTGGTCTGCACAATGTGTCCGCTTCCCTCGAAGCAGACAATTCGGTGCTAGAAATTTACGGCAGAGCCTCCTTGTCGGGACACGTCCCGGTCAGTGGCGCGAAAAACTCCGCGCTGGTTGTGATGGCAGGCGCTCTACTCTGCTCTCAGCAGTGCCGCATTCACAACATTCCTTCTCTCGTAGACGTCGATCGCATGGGAGAAGTTCTACTAGCGCTAGGGATGAAAATCTCTCGCAATGGCCACACCCTCGAAATCGACGGTAGTACGCTTCACCACACCAAAGCTCCTTACGAGCTGGTGAGTCGGCTCCGAGCTAGCTTTTTTGTGATTGGCCCACTGCTGGCTCGTATGGGCGTTGCCCGTGTGCCGCTACCGGGCGGCTGCGCCATCGGAGCGCGCCCCGTTGAGCTGCATGTGCGGGGGCTTCAGGCGATGGGCGCAGACGTTCACATCGACCACGGCACCGTTCACGCCTACATTCCGGGTAGCCGTCGCCGCCTGCAGGGCGCTCGCATTTACCTCGACTACCCCAGTGTTGGGGCTACCGAGACCCTGATGATGGCAGCTACTCTGGCTGACGGCGAAACCATCATCGAAAATGCTGCTCAAGAGCCGGAAGTGGTTGACTTGGCGAACTTCTGCCGGGCAATGGGAGCGCGCATTCGCGGTGCTGGCACCAACACCATCACGATTGCCGGGGTGCCCAGTTTACACAGCACTGAGTACGGCATTATTCCCGACCGCATTGAGGCGGGAACCTTCCTGGTGGCTGCAGCCATCACCCATTCTGAAATCAGCCTGTCGCCCATTTTGCCGGAGCACCTGACAGCTGTGATTGCCAAGCTGCGCGAAGCAGGCGGCGAGATCATCGAAGAAGGGCCAAGCCGAGTACGCTTTGTCCCTGGCGATGTAATTCGCCCAGTGGACATTCAAACCGGGCCTTTCCCTGGCTTCCCCACTGACATGCAGGCTCAGTTCATGGCCTTGATGAGCCTGTGTGAAGGCAACAGCCTGATCACCGAAACCGTGTTTGAGAATCGGCTGCGCCATGTGGCTGAGCTAAACCGCATGGGGGCCGATATTCGGATGAACGGCAACTGCGCTGTGGTTAAGGGCGTTCCTAGTCTGTCGGGGGCTCCTGTTTTGGCGACCGATTTGCGGGCTTCGGCAGCATTGGTTTTGGCGGGTCTGGCTGCCGAAGGTACCACTGTTATTCAAGGGCTACAGCACCTTGATCGCGGATACGAGAACCTGGAGGCTAAGCTGCGAGGGCTAGGCGCCAACATCAAACGCGTGGCAGCCGCCGAAGCGGGCGCGGCTCCCATTGCTGCCGAGCTCAATGCCTAAGACGCTCCTCCAATTTGGGAGCTATTAGCAAAACTGCGCGAAGGGATTTGGGGAGCGTCTGGACGCTTCTTGGAGCTCTTCGCGTTTTTCCCTGCCTCAGGGAGCTGTCAAACCTCGCTATACTAGCGACAGCATCAGTGGGTGCTGCGTCACAAGAGGGCGCTTGGCTTCTGAGAACGTCCTTACAGACCTGCGGGCAAAAGGATGTTGTAGGAGGCGGTTTTGTTCACCCCTGATCCTTGCTTGTCACGACGAGGTTGCAAAGCCTAAGCATGGGTTCGAAAATTCGTCTGCTAGGGCTCAAAGCCGATCAGTTTCGCCACCCTCTTGATCGGGAATCGACACAGGCCCTCAAGCAGCTGCCCGGTCTAGATATGCTGGTGCGATCGCTCATCGGTCCCCTAGGAGAGCAGTTCTTTTATCTGGAAAATATTGCCTCCAGTGTGCTGGTCAGTGAGCGGCAGTTGCCCCAGCTACACAAACTGCTGATAGAAGCCTGCCAGGTGCTCGACCTAGAGCCGCCCCAGCTCTACGTACGGCAGCACCCAGTGCCTAACGCCTACACTTTCGCCATGCGGGGCAAGCAGCCCTTCGTGGTGATGCACACTTCCTTGATCGATCTGCTGACCCCAGAGGAAATCCAGGCGGTCATTGCCCACGAGCTAGGCCATCTGAAGTGTGATCACGGGGTTTACCTGGCGCTGGCAAACCTGCTGTCTGTCGCAGCTAGCCAACTACCCATGGGCGAAGTGCTGGCCCAGAGCCTGCAAACCCAGATTATGGAGTGGGTGCGGTGCGCAGAATTTACGTGCGATCGCGCCGCCCTGCTGGTCGCTCAAGACCCCCGCATCGTCGCCTCCCTGCTGATGAAGCTCTCGGGCGGCTCACCGACCCTATCTAGCCAGCTCAACCTAGATGCCTTTCTAGAGCAGGCCCGCTCCTACGACGCCATCAGCAACGACCAGATTGGCGATCTGCTCAAGCAGGTACGAACCCAAGACTTAACTCACCCCGTCCCTGTACTGCGCGCACGAGAGGTTGATCGCTGGGCCAGCAGTCAAGATTACTTCCGCCTGTTGAAATCCGACCCGATTCAGTATAATAGTGAGGCTAAAGAAACGGGCGGATGGCGAAATTGGTAGACGCACCGCACTCAAAATGCGGCGGCTTCGGCCATGCGAGTTCGAGTCTCGCTCTGCCCATGGATTGAAACATGAGAGACGCTAGCAGTTTTGCTAGCGTCTTTTTTATGCAGTAAACCTGCCACCAAGATCGGGAATTGCTCCGTGACGAGCTGTATTACCTGAGAGAGAATAAAGAGAACTTGGAGGTTAAACCATGTCTCAACGGTTAAAGCGGTGGGAGTCGCCCCGTCGCGGTGGGCGAAACGATAAAGGCCGGGGTGGATCTGCTCGGCAGCGGCAGTTGGTTAAGCGGCAGCAGCAGTTGCGCCAGCGCCTAAAGGCTAACGAGGCTGAGGCTAACGAAGGCCCAAGCAAAAATCAAAATGGTAAAGACAGGGGAGACGCTGCCGTCTCCCCTTCTTTTTTGCCTTTCTCACTGCACCTTTCTCTCCGTGGGAAATAGCGGCATAGTGAAGAGAGGGAGTTTTTTGTCTGTAGCCCATGCCTGAGGGACCGGAGATTCGTCGCGCGGCGGACAAGTTAGAAAAAGCGATCGCACATCAGCCCACCACCACAGTCTTTTTCGCCTTCGAGCAGCTCAAGCCCTACGAGGAGAAGCTGACAGGGCGCACTGTAGGAGCCATCGAAACCTTCGGCAAAGCTATCGTTACCCGCTTCGACAACGAGCTTTGCGTCTACAGCCACAACCAGCTCTACGGCATCTGGATGGTGCGCCAGGCCCACGACTACCCGCCGACTAAGCGCCAGCTCCGCTTTGCTATCCATACCGCGAAAAAGTCGGCTCTGCTCTACAGCGCTTCGGATATTTCGGTGATGCACGCTAGCGAAGTGCCCCATCACCCCTTTATCCGCAACCTGGGGCCAGACGTACTAAAAGCCACCACCGATGAGGCAACAGTGCTGGCGCAGGTGACCTCCTCCAAGTTTCGTCGCCGCAGCTTTACAGCGCTGCTGCTGGATCAGGGATTTCTCTGCGGCATTGGCAATTATTTGCGCAGCGAGATTCTATTTGTGGCGGGCATCCATCCAGCGCTGCGGCCCATGGATTGCTCGGAGGGGCAGCTGGAGGCGTTTAGTCGGGCTGCGATCGCAACTCCCAGTCAGTCTTACCTACACAGCGGCATCACCAGCGACCTGGAACTAGCTGCCCGCCTCAAAGCTGAAGGCTATGCCCGCCGGGAGTATCGCCACTGGGTCTTTGGCCGCCAGGATCAGCCCTGCTACCGCTGCGGCACTGCTATCGTAAAAGCGATGGGCGGCGGGCGACGGTACTACTACTGCCCCACCTGCCAGGGCGAGGTCGAGTGAAAACCGGCCGCTCAGTAACAACGTAGGGCTACTCGTGAGCGAACTCTCCACCCCCAATCTCAAGGGCTACAGTGACTTTTTAGAAGACCTAAAGGCGCAGATTCGCGTTGCCCAAGTGCGGGCGGCGCTGGCCGTTAACCGCGAGCTGATTTTGCTCTACTGGCGCATTGGCCGCAGCATTCTTACCCGGCAGCAGGCCGAGGGCTGGGGCAGCAAGGTGATCGAGCACCTGTCGCGGGACTTGAAGCGGGAGTTTCCAGACATTACGGGGTTTTCGCTGCGCAATCTGAAATATATGCGATCGCTCGCCGAAGCCTATCCCGACGAAGCAATTGTGCAACAGGCTGCTGCACAAATTCCCTGGGGCCACAACTGCGTCCTGCTCGACCGGGTAAAGGACTCCCAGGAGCGGCTTTGGTACATTCAGCAGACCTTGGCAAACGGCTGGAGCCGCAATGTGCTGACCCTGCAGATTGACAGCCAGCGCTATCAATTAGCTGGCGAAACCGTACCCAGCACTAGCCAAACATCCCCTTCTCACGAACCCACCCCCCTACCCGCCTCAGCTCTAGGAGCCATCACCAACTTTGATCGAGCCCTGCCGCCAACACAGTCTGACCTGGCTCGTCAGCTGATCAAAGACCCCTACAACTTCGACTTTCTCACCCTGGGCCAATCCGTCCAGGAGCGCGAAATCGAGCGAGCATTGGTGGATCGCATTCGAGACTTTCTGCTGGAGCTAGGGGTGGGCTTTGCCTTCCTGGGCAGTCAGTACCCCATTGTGGTGGATGACAAGGAGTATCGGCTGGATCTGCTTTTCTACCACGTTCGCCTGCACTGCTATGTGGTGATCGACCTAGAAGCTGGGGAGTTTGAACCGGAATTTTCCGGCAAGATGAACTTCTATATTGCAGCGGTAAACGCCCAGCTCCGCAGCGAGGCCGACCAGCCCACCATCGGCATGATCCTGTGCCGGTCTAAGCGCAAAACAACGGTGGAATATGCCCTGCAAACGGTGCAGAACCCGATTGGCGTCTCCACCTACCAGCTCAGTGAGGAGCTGCCTGCCCCGCTTAAGCACAGTCTGCCCTCGGTGGAAACTTTGGAGATGGAGCTAAACGCTGTGGCCCAGAGCTTTGAAGAGGAGAAAC
>DATNQE010000326.1:0-2495 GCA_036702895.1 Trichocoleus sp.
TTACCCAAGGCGCGTGCGATCGCAAGGTCCCCTGGCTGCGGCTGCAGTTCTCCCTTACCGCCAGCAATCGTCGAGGGGCCATAGGGAGTTCCGCCGCGAGCTTCTGTATGGGTCATTCCCTCAACAGAGTAGGGCACCCCCAAAACGAGCATCCCCAGGTGCAGCAGTGGGTTCATCATGGTGATTAAGGTCGATTCTTGCCCACCGTGGGTGCTAGCCGTAGAGGTAAAGACCCCGCCGGGTTTACCCTCCATCTCACCACTCAGCCACAGGCTCGACATGGAGTCAAACAGCTGTTTGAGCTGTGCCGCCATGTTGCCGAAGCGGGTAGGCGAACCAAAAATAGCCCCGTCAGCTGCCCTTAAGTCGTCTAGGGAGCACACCGGAATCTGCTGCTGCTGGTCCCAAATTTGCTGAGCAAACTCGTTGCCCTGAATCGCTTTTTCTTTAACAATGTCAAATTCTTCGACTCGGCGGAGCATTGTCTCTACGCCCGGCACCGCCTTTGCCCCTTCTTCAACGGCCCGAGCCAGCTGTAGAGTATGGCCGTAAAGGGTATAGTAAACAATCAGGATTTTTACAGAATTATCAGCCATTTCGGCTCCTTTTGCCCTCTTTTCCCTATTCAGGATAGAAGGGCAAAATTGCTTTGTCCCTCTTCCCAGGGGCAGAAGCCATTAGCGCGAGCGCAGCCCTACAGGGGTGCCGTACTGCCAAAACAGCAAGCAGGTTACCTTTGGTCGTCTCTCGATACGGTTTCTGCGGCTGCCTACACCGAGATAGCTTTTGAACCAATGGCTCAAACAAGGGCTCAAACAATGACTTAAGGGCCGTAACAAAAATCGGTGGTTATATTGCGCTCTTCGAACCTGTGCAAAGTTTCGTGCGGTTGTCCCTCAAGCCGTTCTGGCTTTGATACAAACGAATAACTAGGCAAAGGAAGCTTGGGCGTCTCTAGCTGCCGCAGGGGGCGACAGCAGCGAGCCAGATAGCTTAGCAGCGAGCCTGCTAAGCCGATTAGCCAGCTCCAAGTTCTCTGACCCAAGCTCAAATTAACCTCGTCGTTGTACATGGCTAGATCCTGTCGGTGTGCAGCCGCATTTCCGGCAGGAGTTTCATTTTGAGAGCTCATCTTGGGGTTGAATCTCGCGCATGGTCAAATCTCCCCTAGCCCGATCCCGACGCATAGCCAGCACCCCGCCACCGCAGGGGCCTAGCGCTCAGACGCTACAAGAGCAAATTCAGCTGGCCTTGGCCCTGGCAGATGAGGGCAGTTTGCGATCGCTCCTCACCGACAGTCTGCCGGCGCTGGCTCGACCTCACGAAATTGGTCAGATTCGCGCTGAAGTAGGGGTGCCCACCGCCGCCGCCTGTGGCCCCACTGTGGACGGTTTAATTCGCTTTGAGCGCATTGGCTGTGTGCTGGCTGGGTCTCAGCCCGACTTGCCTCAGCCCAGGCTACAAGACCATCGCAATTACCAAAGTTTGACTAGCTGCGAGTCGGAGCTGCTGACCCTAGCGCAAAATGTTGCCCTTTCAGAGGCCATCGGCCTACTCTCTCACGCAGGTTTTGACGCTGACCAGATCAGCCAGGTAATCCATCTGCCCAGCCAGGCGTGGCACAAGTCGTGGTGGTTCATGACCGACTGCGAGGGCTTTTTAACCATTCCTTTCCAGCGGTTAATGCGGGTCCGTCACTTTGGCGACGGCACCGTTACGCTGCAGTACAAAGACTATTACGCCCAAGAGCGGCCCGCCGACTTCAAGGGTCACGCGGTGCAGGTTCCTATCGTTATTCGGCAGCAGTCAGAAGGATTTTGCGCGGTCTTGGAGCGGGTCAACGCAGCTCGGCAGGCGTTTGCCACCGAGCAAAGCATTCTGATTGCCGAAAACTTCTCTGACTTAGAAGCTGAAGGGTTTATTCGGCAAAATATCAGCCTGTTTACAGCTAAACGGGAACTACAGCTCCCCGTTCCAGCGGACTGTCAACACTGCCAGCAGGCCAACTGCCCACTCCAAGGACAGGCCCACTCGCCAGTAGTGATGTGCCGTGGCTTTATCGGCTGATGGTTTCGCGTCATCACTGCGCCTGGAAGTCGCTAAACCCGCTTCAAAACCATTAGGAGCGCAGCGAACGGCGACGAATAGATCTCAGGCCGGGCATTGGCGGTTGGGGAGAACGCTCTGGTAGATAAAGCGTTGAAGCTGCCGGAGGCATATTAAGACGCCGACACCGACACTGCTGCCGGGCCCAAACCAATCAACCCCCTGCCGCCACTAAACCCAAAGTTGCCAGGGAAGGACTACCGTAGAGGCGCTCAGAAAGACACTACAGAGATTGCGGTAATTGCGATCGCAACCACCGACTTTTTCCGATAATACAGACTTTAGCCAATAAGACCAGGCACAGTTCGTAGAACAGCTTTTAGGTCGTCATCATCGCGTTGGTCTGTTACTGCTGCATGGGGGCAGCTCACCGCTTGCAAAAGCTGCCC
>DATNQE010000133.1:0-5777 GCA_036702895.1 Trichocoleus sp.
TATGCATCACAGGGATAATGCGTTTGTTGAGCTGGAGCGCCCGCTCGATTTCTAAGGCGCAGTGGGGCGAAATAACAAAGACAAAATTGTGGGTTTGGGCAATGGCCTCGTCAATTTGCCTCTGAAAATCTACCCCCAAAGGAATATCGTCTTGGTCGATCCACACGCCAAAGCCCATTGCTTTGAGGCGCTGGCCCAATGCGATCGCAAAGGCTTTGCTGTCTACCCGCCCATAGAAAATGAAGACGTCGTAAAACGTTGGCTTACCGTCGGCCATTTGTTTCGTCCCCGGGGCTAATGCGCGCTAGGTAAAACTGCGCCTGGACCGAAACAGGGCTGTGCAGAAGAGGTTCGGGTGAAAGGTGCCTAGGTAAGGGGTGTCTGGAGAGGTCCTGGGTATGGCCGTATCGAGGCAAGCAATCCCTGAGAGCCATGGTCGGTGCAGGAGATGAACGATTCGGAACTCAAGCCCGGCTGCTCTGAAATTACACGTTCTTGGGGAGGGACCCCTTTATGCGTATTACAGCGACGGCCAACCCTTTACTTCGGCTACTTCGGCTACTTCGGCTTTTTGAAGGTTCCCCAAGTCAAAAAAATTAAGAAGAACTTCAAAGAGCTACAAAGAATTGCGTAAAAAACCGGAGCAGCCAGACTTCCTAATGAAGGGGATTTAAGGGCAAACCCTGCCTCTTGGCAAGGAACATCCCATTAAGATTGGCCCTTTTAAAAATCAGCATTTTCACGCACCTACTTTTTCCTGACCCACCCTTTGAATGCCCGTATCAGGAAGTAAGCAGTGCAGATACACAGAGTTCCATGCTCACTATTTACCTCTCCCAATCAATCCGAATGGCTACTCTCACAGCAGCTGTCGCGCTCGGCACCCTCCCTGCTACTCTGGTCCAACTTACGGTTATCGGCATGGCCCAACCGCCTGCCGAAGTGCTTAAGGCTACAGACGATCGCGGCAGCGGACGTCTTACGGCTAGTCTTATCCAGCCCCATCAACTTGGGTTTCGCGGCAGCGGACGCCTAGATGACGAGTCTGAAGAGCAGGTGGGCAAGTCATCGGCTAAAGCTTCGTGGCCTGAGCGAACGAGTCCAGCTGGCTCGAATTTGCTGCCCTATCGCGGCAGCGGCAGAATTGCTCAGCCTCGGCTGGCAACCGCATAGATCAACGGCAGGAGGTTCCTCTGAACCGCCAGCAGAACAGGGACTTCATAGAAATAGAAAATTTGGCCAAGACCCTACTTAAGTTGCCGTTTGGCGTTAAAAAATGGTTTAAGCTATAGCAGCCAAACCGACTTTATATTGCCGCTATTTGACTATTTAAGTTTAGATTTTGCCCTTATCTGGCAGCTTGCTATTTCACTTCATGAACGATATCGGCTCTATGCTAAATCTCGCCCCTCACGTCAAGAAAGATGAAGACCTGATCCGGTATCTGAGCCCTAGCGCCATCGACCAGATTCTCCTCTATCTGGCTTTTAGCGCCATGCGTACCGGGGGTCACCGCCACGGCGCCTTTCTCGATGCCGCTGCCACTGCGGCTAAATGCGCCATTTACATGACATACCTGGAGCAGGGTGAAAACCTGCGCATGACCGGACACCTACACCACATTGAGCCCAAGCGGGTTAAAGCCATTGTGGAGGAGATGCGCCAGGCGCTGGCCGAAGGCAAGCTGCTCAAGATGCTAGGGGCTCAAGAGCCGCGCTACCTGATTCAGTTTCCCTACCTTTGGCTGGAGCGTTACTCTTGGCAGCCGGGGCAGTCACGGGTGGTGGGCAGCAGCCTTTCGGCTGAGGAAAAAGCCCAACTGGAAGACAAGCTGCCCCAGAACGTGCCTAACGCCCGCATCATTAACTCCTTCCAATTTCTGGAGTTGATTGAGCAGCTGCACGAAAAGTCTCAGGACGATCTGCCAGAAGATCGCCAGATGCCTTTGAGCGAGGCGCTAGCAGAGCACATCCGTCGCCGGCTCATGTACTCCGGCACGGTTACTCGCCTCGATTCCTCTTGGGGAATGTCCTTCTACGCGCTAACACGCGTCTCTTACTCGCCGGTTGATCCGGAAGAGCGCATGTATACCATGATCGAGGACACGGCCCAGTACTTCCGCATGATGCGGGAGTGGGCTAGCCGTAGACCAGGTACTATGCGGGTGCTCGAGGAGCTAGATCTGCCGCCCGAGAACCGAGAGACAGCTTTCCGCGAGCTAGATGAAATTATTCGCGCTTGGGCTGACAAATATCACACCAAAGGCGGAGAAACGACCCTGCTGCAGATGGTGATTGGGCACCAGGAAGAGAGCGCTGAGCCTTTTAGCTAGTGGTCTTAAGAGACGCCGTCAGCCAGCATGCTAAAGCTGGCTGACGGCTTATGCATCGTCTCTTTCACCATCAGGATGAACAAGAGACATCTCTAGAAGCGATTGAAGCGTGGCCTCAGTTCAGCTGGTGCCACGCTTCAGCAACGATGTCGCTAAGCAATTGGCGAACCGGCATTTCCAACAGAGCGTCGTCGGCTAGCACAGCAGCCTGTACCTCTTCTACCGACTGCCCTTGCTGACGGGCCGCCCGGATGACGCCCATGAGGGCTGCTAGCACGTGGTCCTCGGTGACGGCTGTGCCTTCACTGGCCTGCTGCACCTGGGCTCTAGCTTGAGGTGACTGAACTGCGGATTGTGAAAAACTGGAAGGAGAAAAAGGGGACTGCATTGCGCGTCAGAGATACTATCTTAAATTTTTATGAGAGCGACGTAACGTTTTGTAATCTTGAGTTTGAAGTGTAGCGTATTCTAGCAGCTGCGCGCTCTTTCGGCAGGAGGGATTTGACCCTCTCTACCGAAAGCCTAAAGTTTGATACTTTGTCATCCCGCAGGCATTGGCAGCCTGCTGCCAAAACAAGTACCGCTTTGATTGCTGGGGCTGCTGAGTTGGCCCAACGCCTGAAACTTAGGGTGTGCTTTTAGGGTGTGATGATATTGACCCAGGCGAAACTTGCCCTCCCTGGGGAGCGCGGTTTCGTGTGGGGAGACGTTAGCCTATTGCGATCGCTGTTTGCGAGGAAACGTAGGGAGCTGCACAGCGGCAATTGACTTGAGCTTCTTCTGGGGTCGCAAAGGGTAAACCACAGGGGAGGGCGACTGGCTTGCGGCAGGATCTCCTCCCAGCGTTGGTGGCAGCACCGAGCCAGGGGTTTGGGAACGCCCTGACGGCCCCGTAGGTACTGGCGGCATAGATAGTCCCGCAGCGACGGTCGGTGGGGCAGATGGCCTTGGCGGAGGCGTGGGGTCTGTGGCCATTTCAGCTGCTACGTCAGCCGCGATTTCGGCAGCCATTTCGGCAACGGCTCTATCTGTAAAGGTTTCAGCGGGCTCCGCTGAGGATGGTGGCGGCGACAGGGGAGCTCCCCAGGGCGAGGGCTCAGTAAAAGCTGGCCCAGCGGCACCGCTTGCTGGATTGGGGTCGGCTTTGGTACCTACAGGCTCCCGGGTAGAGTCTTTGGGCGCCGAGGTTTCGATAACTCGCTCTAGGTCTTGCCAAAGCTGGCTCTCAGCCTCTGGATCGGGGCTGGAAATAACCGGGTTGGAGGGCGCTGTTGGCGGTAGAGTGGGGCCAGGTACAGGACTGGACAGTGCTGAGGGCGTTGGGGTACCGGGGCCCTGACCTACGGATTTCAGGTTGCGCAGCAGAGTATCGAGGGTGAGGTCGGGCCGGGTGGGAGCGGCCTCAGTAGAAGACCAGGGTTTGATCTGCTGGGCCTTAGGCATGGCCAGTGGGTGAGGCCTTAGGGTAGGCTCTTCAATAACAGCCGGAAAGTCGATGGCCGCAGCCGCAGGGCTGCGGTGGGACATATCGAGGCACTTTTCCAGGGCGGCCTTGAACTGCAGCGTGTAGTGCTGCTGCCGCTGTAGGCGCGATCGCAAATCTCGGCAGGTGGCCTCAGCCTGCTGTAGGGCGTTGGACTTTTCGGTGAAGCGCTGCTGTAGCAGAGTGCACTCCCGCTCGAGCTGTGCCACTCGCTGCCTGGTGTTGTCCAGCTCAGCCTGCAGCGTTTCGTTATGAATAGTGGTGCGCCGCACGGCATCGTTCGCAATGTCGAGCTCGCTCAGCAGCTGAGCAGTTTGCTGCTGCTGCTGGGCAATGGCAGCTTGAGCTTCAGCAGACGTCATGGACTGGTTTTGCTGCGCCCGCTCGATTTCTATTTGCAGAGCGGCTTGCGATCGCTCGAGAGCGTCCTCTAAATCGCCAACTCGACCTAGCAGGGCGTCGTTGCACTGGTTCAGGTCCTGAATCAGCTGCAGCAGCTCAGCTTCTCGCTGCGAAAACTCGGCTACTTTGGGTACCGCAGGCGGCGGCGGTGGGGCGTCGGCCTCGGCTCCTGAAACTTGGCCCGTCATTAGCGCTTCGATGGGCAGGGTGCCAGGCAGCTCTACGGGCTCCCAATCGGCTTCAGACTGGGCATTAACTTGCCTCTCCGCCGTTTTCCCAGGATTGGGAGACGGCTCCACTGGAGCCGCTTCTCCTTTAGGAGCCCCGCTAGCATTCCAGGGATGGGGTTCAAACAGTGGCGAATCTTGGGGAGGCACGTTTTGCTCAGTCATAATCCCATAGGTGCTCACAACGCCCAATAGCAGCTCGAAAGTGAATCGCTGTAGCCTGCCTTAGAGCCAAATCGCCCTAAGCGTAGCTAATTTCAACAATTATTTCATCCTTATGTACTAACACAGAACCTCAAAATAGAATCGCCCTTCAAAATTACTCAATACCCTTTGCAAATTATTCATCAATTTGGCCGAAAAATTGTCCGGTTGAAAAGTTCGGCAAGCGCATTCAGGAGGACTGACTTTTTCGACTTCTCCCAGGCGTTATCAGCACCTCTTGAAGCAGCTGCTGATGAATGAGCGCCCGATCGACCCGCGACTGAATTTGGTCAGGAGACAGAGGATCGCCGTTGGCATAGTGCTCTAGCCACTGCTGCGCCATCTGATGGGCATCCCTAGGCCAAGCCGTATCTAGCCCTCCACTCGTCGCCGGATTGAGATCCCACCCGGGCATGTCTAGATCGACCATGAGCTGGCTAACTTTGGGGTCGTAGCTGAGGGCAAAGCAGCGGCAGCCTTCGGCCGCTGCCATAATCAGCGCGTGCAGCCGCATGCCGATGGTCATTTCTACCCCTCGAAAAAGTCCTTTGAGCTGACGGGGATCGGTGAGCTGAAAAAGGTAATTAGGTCCCTGCAAACGGGCCTGAATTTGCTCTGCGATCGCACGATCTTTGCTGGGTTGAAACGGCACCAGCAGAACGCAGGTTTGGGTCGCTTTTTGAAAATTAATCAGCGCCTCGGTAAATTGGCTCAGCCGATCTGGGGTAAGCCAGGAGTGCGATCGCAACGCCACCGCCACCCGTGGCGCAGGCAAATTCCACAGCCCTTCCACGGGCTTAGAATCGAGCGCCCACACCGGGTCAGGGGCCTGCCAGAAAGGAATCCCCCAGCTGGCTACTAGTTGAGCCGATGCCCCATCGCGCACGCTAACCCCGCTGCAGCGCCGCAGTACATAGCGCGCTAGCTGCTTGCTCAGCGAGCGCCGCAGCGGGCCAATACCTTGCCCCCAGGCCACGGTCCTTAGCCCCAGCAGCTGAGCCATCGCCATCAGCCCGCCATAGTAAATCGGGTTTTGCAGACTGGTCGCATCCTGCATCAGGCTGCCGCCGCCCCAGATAAAGCTATCTGCCGAGCGCATGGCCTGCAGCACCGCCAGCGGCGACTTGCG
>DATNQE010000141.1:0-2112 GCA_036702895.1 Trichocoleus sp.
ACAGGCTCAACGGTCAAAGCTGATAGGGCATCGTACCAAAGACCCGCTGCCGCATAGGCCTGAGCAGCCTGCAGCGGTTCGGCATCAGCGGGCAGGGTCAAATCTGCGGGTGGAGCCACGACTTGGATCTGGGCGGTTGCGACTAAATCCCGCGAAGGTAGACCCGCAACGCAGGTTGATACGACCTGCCAGCGGTAGGTTTGCCCCACAGTAAGGCCAGGTTCGCTCTGGGGCCAGGTAAAACTCATGAGGCCCGTGGAGCCAGATTCCAACGTAAATGACTGCAGGCGCTGCCATTGACCAGCTGCGTTCTTCTCGTAGACCTCCAGCTCTAGAGGCTGACGAATATCGGCAGGCGCAAACCAAACCAGGGTGGGGTGGCTTTGCATAGTTTGACCGATGTGGCTGCGGGGTGCCAGCGTCAGCAGGTCGATATCGCCTGTGCCTTGGCAACCGCCCCGACGACCGCCGCCCGTAGCGGGAGAGGTGGGTGCGTCGGCCCCTGGGGGGGGTTGGTAGGCGCGGGTACCGCCCGCCTGGGTGCGCTGAATCGGAGCATCAACTGTGGGTGGGGGGTCGAACCCAGCCTGAGCGGGTCTTTCCACCGATAGGAGCACTACCAGCAGGCTGGCCGTCGCGCCCCAGCTCAGGAGCCGCAGCCAGCGGAGAACATTACTTTTTTGCATCCCTGTACGTTGAATCATGACGGTCTCCTAGACGCGGCTGGCGGTGTATCGTTTATAACAGAATCGCACAACCCGAAAGGCCCAGTACAGCAGACTAACGGTTAGTAACACTGTTCCCAAACACTGGAGCCAGGGCAGGTGCAGGCCCAAGTTTGACGCTGCCAGAATCAGGGCGTCATCTAGGAAGCTCAGGGCCAAGGGCAGGGCCTTTTGTAGAGCGGACTGCAGCGCAGAAGTTTGGATAATGGGGGAGGGGTCAACTTGCATGGCGTCAGAAGCTCTCTTGTGGGGCTCTTTCTCGGTGACTCCTTAAAGGTAGGCAATTCGCCGAGGTGAATCAGTAGAGCTTTGGGCCAGCCTGCTGGCCGGATGGGGCCACGTTCGTTGCAGTTTTCGGCAAGGCTACTTCAGCCGTTTACTCAGCCACTGGGTCCACCGCCACTGTTTTTGCACGGGCCAGCGCAGTTCACAGCAGGTGCCGCTAGGGGAAAGGTGCGATCGCACAAACTGACCTCGCAGCCGTTGGGCCAGCTGCTTCGCCTGCTGCGTACCGCGTCCGCCCAACACGGGAGCCATCGGTTCGGCAGGGGTAAGTGGGGCCGCTGCCAGCGGGGGCGCTTCGGATTGGCCGTTGTCCTGCACTCGGATGAGGTTTTCACCCCGATCGCTGAGACAGGTAACGGTCAGCCGGGTAACGCCCTTGGCGTGTTTACCCACGTTGCAGAGCGCTTCTTCGAGAAAGCGGCAGAGCGCACGCTTGTCGTCGGGACTTAGGCGCGGCGCCTCAAGCGGCTCAAACTTGACGACGTGAACGCGAATCGTTTTGAAGTGGGGAAACTCACGCTGCAGAGTTTGGCTGTAGACCTCGTAGAGCACTTCGTGGAGCGGGCTTTGCAGGTCTAGCAGGCGCTGGCCCCGATCAAGGTATAGGTGGTTGCTCTGGGGCTGCGACTCCTTCAGCAGCATAGTGTAGATGTCGCGCAGCTCCCGGTTGAGGTGGTGCAGTCGGGGCAGGGTGTCATCCCAGGTGCGCTCGTCGTCCTCCTGCCGCAGCACTTGGGCCAGGGTCTGTAGGGGGCCGTTGTGAATGGCGTCGTAGGCCTGGTCGATGACGCGCTGGCGCTCCTCAATGCGCGATCGCAACGTCTGGTCGTAGAGGTAAAACCCGGGCAGCACCAGGCCGTTGAGGGCAAAAGCTACCAGCGTGGGCACCACCGGCAGCCACCAGCCGCCCCACCACAGCAGGCAAAAGCTCAGCCCGGTGAGCCCCACCCCGGTTAGCACAATCACCAGCAGGTATTTCGAAGGCGACGGCAGCAGCCGCACCAGCACCATGCCGACTCCGCCCCAGGCCACAATCCACAGGTACTCCCAGCCTTCAGGCCAAGCCCGCAGGAGGGGCCGTCCGTCGAGGGTGGCGCTGACG
>DATNQE010000148.1:0-5191 GCA_036702895.1 Trichocoleus sp.
TGCTTCATCCTCACCTTCGACAACAAAACCCAACCGCTCATAGAGCTGCCGTGCAGGATTCACTTTCAATACTTGTAAAGTTACAGGACGCTCTTTTAGTTGAGCTTGCCGGATAATATTCAAAATAACGCGACTGCCAACTCTATTGTTTTGATGAGCAGGGAGTATTTGAATATTACCAATATGATCTCTATCTTCGTTGCAGTCCATTTCAACACGCCCAATCTTGTGACCATTCAACAATATGATTTGATTGGCTTCAGGTTGGAAATGCTGCTTGAAGTGGTTCTGCTGCCACGCCTCATCCCAACCCCAAGTCGCCTCAATGTAATCACGCATAGTTGCGCAATGTAAGCCATACAAGAAATCGTAATCTTCTGGTGTAGCAACACGAAGTTCAATTTCACCCTCCATACATTCTCGTTAAGCCTTTTGCATCGCCACAGTGAAGCAGCACAACAACTGTTTAGAGGGAAACTTTCTACCTAATCATTCAACGTGGTTGATTAGGTAAAAATAATTCTGTCTAATTACTCTCCAGTGGTGATTAGGTGGAAAGTTTCTGCCTAATATCCCCTGCTGTGTGAGTAGGGCCTAATTTTCAAAATGTCTTTGGTGTGCAGCAACTTTGGGCAGCCCATAAATTCCTTGCGGACTACGGTTGACTCAGCCCAGCTATATGCGTATGCTCAATCCTTAAACTGTCTTCCTAAGGCAGCTTGTTCGCAGAACCGAAAACTCTGGCGGTACCTGAGAGTGGTGGGACACGTCTCAGATACCTGACCCGCAACCTGAACCAGGCAGATTGACGGGCTAGGGGATATTGTGCCCTAGCCACTCCAATTTTGCACTTCAATAGCGGCGTGGCTGGGGTTTTCGGGTCTGTTTTCCTCATTCCGCCGCTGCGCCTGCCTAGGCAGGCCAGCGCGGATCTACTTACTTAAAAAGGAAAACCGATCCATGTTCCAATCTTCCGAATCGGGCGCAAATGCGCCCAACCTTCCGCCTGCCCAATCGGCCAAGCAGGGGCCACAGCCTGGCAAAATTCGTCACGCCCTCTACGGCAGCCTCGCCACCATTGATCGCACAATCAAAATCCTCCACGCTTTGGGCTACGCCGACCCTAACGACTGGACCGAGCCCGTTCCCACAGGCCGAGGCAGCGAGTGGGTCAGCGTTATGACCAAGCACCTGCTGATCGAGTAGGTAGGCTTAAGCTCCCCACCCAAAGATCCCCCGGCCCAAGATCCCCGGTTTCTTCCTTGCTGGCATAGGTCAGCTTTAGGAACCCTAGAAGAAACCGGGGATCTAGCTTTGAGGCAAAAAACTAAGGCCAAGAACTTTACCAAAGTTCTTGGCCTTAGAAGGAGATTTCCAGGTTGGGTTGAGCCTAGCAGAACCCAACCTACTGATTAAATCGCTTAACCCAGCAGGGCCTTAGCGCGGCTCACCACGTTGTCTACGGTGTAGCCAAACTTCTCCATGATGGTGCCGCCGGGGGCAGACACACCGAAGCGATCCACGCTGATCATGTCACCTTCGGAACCGATGTAGCGGCACCAGCCAAAGCTGCTAGCAGCTTCTACAGCCAGGCGCTTGGTCACGCTCTTGGGCAGCACAGACTCGCGGTAGGCTTCGTCTTGAGCATCAAACAGCTCCCAGGAAGGCATAGAAACCACGCGTACGTTCTTACCTTCAGCGCGCAGCTTAGCAGCGGCCTCAACGCAGAGAGACACTTCGCTACCCGTGCCGATCAAGATGATGTCGGGAGTGCCTTCGCCGCCGGAGAGAATGTACGCGCCCTTAGCCACAGCGTCGATGGAGGAACCTTCGAGCTGGGGCAGGTTCTGACGGCTCAGGGCCAGCAGGGTCGGGGCTTTGCGGCTCTCGACAGCGACCTTGTAAGCACCGGAGGTTTCGTTGCCGTCGGCGGGGCGAATCACCGTCAGGTTGGGGATAGCCCGCAGAGAGGCAATGGTTTCCACCGGCTGGTGGGTGGGGCCGTCTTCACCCAGACCGATGGAGTCGTGGGTCATGACGTAGATGACGCCCGCTTGAGACAGGGCCGACAGACGGATCGGAGCCCGCATGTAGTCAGCAAACACCAGGAAGGTGGCGCAGTAGGGCACCAGACCGGAGTTGTGCAGGGCAATGCCATTGCAGATTGAGCCCATGCCGTGCTCACGCACGCCGAAGCGCAAGTTGCGGTTTTCGTACTGACCCTTGAGGAAGCTGCCGGAGATTTTCAGCTCGGTCAGGTTGGAGTGGGTTAGGTCGGCAGAGCCGCCGATCAGCTCGGGCAGCACCGGAGCCAGGGCGTTTAGCGTCATCTCGGAGGTCTTGCGGGTGGCAATGGCCTTGTCCCCGGGGGTGTAGGTGGGCAGCGCATCGGCCCAGCCCTCGGGCAGCTTACCGGCAATCATCCGCTCTAGCTCAGCGGCTTCGGCAGCGTACTTGGTGCGGTAAGTGGCCAATACCTCCTCCCACTCAGCCTGCAGGCTGGCACCGCGCTCCACAGCTTTGCGCATGTGGTTGAGCGCATCATCGGGAACTTCAAATTCGCCGTAGCTCCAGCCCAGATTTTCGCGGGTGAGCTTGATTTCGTCAGTACCTAGGGCTGCACCATGAACGCCAGCAGTGTTTTGCTTGTTGGGCGAGCCGTAGCCGATGGTGGTGGTGACTTTGATCATCGAGGGCTTGTCGGTTACCGACTTGGCCTCTTCGATGGCTTTTGCGATCGCATCCAAATCCGTGTTGCCGTTCTCCACGTGCAGCACGTGCCAGCCGTAGGCTTCAAACCGCTTGCTCACATCCTCGGTGAAGGAAATGTCGGTAGAGCCGTCGATGGAAATGTGGTTGTCGTCGTAGAGTGCAATTAGCTTGCCCAGACCCAGGTGGCCAGCCAGAGAGCAGGCCTCGCCGGAGACTCCTTCCATGTTGCAGCCGTCGCCCAGAATCACATAGGTGTAGTGGTCTACTACCGTGCAGTCGGGCTTGTTGAAGCGCGCTGCCAGGTGAGCTTCAGCCATCGCCAGACCCACCGCGTTGGCAATACCCTGACCCAGAGGCCCAGTGGTTACTTCCACGCCGGGGGTTTCAAAGTTCTCGGGGTGACCGGGGGTGCGAGAGCCCCACTGGCGGAACTGTTTGACATCATCCAGCGTCACGCTGTCGTAGCCAGTCAGATACATCAGCGCGTACTGCAGCATGCAGCCGTGCCCGGCAGAGAGGACGAAGCGATCGCGGTTGAACCAAGCGGGGTTCTTGGGGTTGACCCGCATGAACTTGTCCCACAGGACAAAAGCCATTGGGGCAGCGCCCATGGGTAGACCAGGGTGGCCTGATTTCGCCTTCTCAACGGCATCAATCGCCAGAAAGCGAATCGAGTTGATACAAAGCTCTTCCAGTGTTTGGGTTGCGACAGCCATAGTTTCCACAGCTCAACGACGGTTTACCAGGGGCTAGCCCGGACAAAAGCCCAGGAGAATGCCACAAACAGAAGGGGGGCTACCCCCACTGCCCTATCAGCAGGGCTGGGGGAATACGTAAAAAATCAAGACTTTTTGCAGAGGAGATATCAGAGGACTCCAAGAGCACTCTAGCGTCTCCCCTGAGAAAATCTTGAAGTTTAATAAAGCTGACTTATTGAGTCATTATACCTATGAATCTGTAGCCTCAGTTACGGTACTTCTGGAAAACCAGCGTTACGTTGTGACCGCCAAAGCCAAAGGAGTTGGAGAGCGCCACGTCTACCGTCTGGGCACGGCTCTCGCCCGGGACATAATCCAGGTCGCAGCCCTCTTCAGGATTCTCTAGGTTAATGGTGGGAGGGACACGGTCATTTGCGATCGCCATTGCGGTCGCTACCGCCTCAATACCACCAGAGCCGCCTAGCAAGTGCCCGGTCATCGACTTGGTAGAGCTGACCGTAATCTTGTAAGCCGTTTCTCCCAGGGCCGTCTTAATTGCCTGGGTTTCATTCGGGTCGTTAGCAGGCGTGCTAGTCCCGTGGGCGTTGACGTAGCTTACCTGCTCTGGCGTGATGCCTGCATCTTTAAGAGCTAGCTGAATGCAGCGGGCCGCCCCTGCACCGCCAGGGACTGGAGCCGTCATGTGGTAAGCATCGCAAGTCATGCCGTAGCCAATCATCTCGGCGTAAATGCGTGCACCCCGGCTCTTGGCATGCTCTAGCTCTTCCAGAATCAAAATGCCGCAGCCCTCACCAATGACAAAGCCATCGCGATCGCGATCAAACGGGCGGCTAGCATGGGTGGGGTCATCGTTTCTGCTGGTACAGAGAGCACGAGCAGAAGCAAACCCAGCCACTGACAAGGGCGTAATCGCCGCCTCCGTACCGCCGCAGATCATAGCTTGGGCGTAGCCTCCCTGAACCAGGCGAAACGCGTCGCCAATAGCGTTAGATCCAGCCGCACAGGCCGTCACTGCGCAGGAGTTAGGTCCCTTAGCCCCGGTGTGAATTGCCGTCAGGCCCGCAGCCATGTTGGCAATCATCATCGGCACCATAAATGGACTACAGCGGCTTGGCCCCTTGGTCAGATAGACCTCCTGCTGCTCCTCCATTACCCGCAAACCGCCGACGCCTGTGCCGATAGAAACGCCAATCTGCTCAGCGTTTAGATCGGTAATTTCCAGGCGGGCATCCTGAAGCGCCTGCTGGCTAGCCACCACCGCAAATTGGGAGAAGCGGTCCATCCGCTTAGCCTCCTTGCGATCGAGGAAGTCTGCTGGGTCGAACTCCTTGACCTCCCCAGCAATGCGGGCAGCGTGATTCGAGGCATCAAACGCCGTAATCAGGCCGATACCGTTACGGCCCGAAACCAACCCCTGCCAGTACTCTGCCAGCGTGTTTCCGATGGGAGTAATGGCTCCCATACCTGTGACAACAACGCGCTTTTTCTCAAGATTTGCCATGATCTAACTTCGGTTCCAGAGGCAAACGCCCAAGTTTGTTAAAGGCCGCCAGAGGCGGGTTTCGCTTAACTGCTGACTGAGCTTAAGCAGCGGTCTTTTCTTTAATGAAGTCAACGGCAGCCTGCACCGTGCCAATGCCTTCAGCCGCTTCGTCAGGAATTTCGATGTCAAATTCCTCTTCCAAAGCCATAACCAGCTCAACGGTATCCAGAGAATCTGCCCCCAAATCGTTGGCGAAGCTAGCCTCGGGCTTGACCTC
>DATNQE010000168.1:0-7559 GCA_036702895.1 Trichocoleus sp.
GATCGCGCTCAAACACAAAGCGATTCATGCGATCGCGCTCCTCTGACGACAGGCAGGCTGCCCAAGGCTCCAGGTAGGGCTCCAGCCCTACCAAATTCAGGTGCCAAAGATGAAGGGTGCCAGGGGCCAGCGCCACGAAAGGATTGATTTCCCCAGCAAGATAAGTCCTGGGAACTGGCTCTAGTACCATACCGCTGCCTTTTGTCGTACCACGATGTCCACTGTTTGCTGTCCACTGCCCTATGACTACATCATCAAGAGGCTCCTTTGGCATTCTAGTGTGGCGATTTTGAGGGAATTCTATAGCTCGGCACTCAATCAGGAATAGATTGGTATCTTCCGGCAGCTCTGCTCTCCCGCCGCTGCCCGCGCTAACGTAAGTAAGGAATGATGCAGAACTAAGGAATCCTCCTAGGAAATGCTAGCGAGGTCAAGCGGCATCCAAGGTTTTTGCTCGGCGGTTTTTGCTCGGCAAGCGGCGGCAAAAACTAAATTTTGAAGCCGTTGCAGGGTTAGGGAATTGTAAGGTCGGCATGGTGTTGGAGCTAGACCCAGTTGATGTCTTCTCAAGAAACGGCAGTGCAGGGCCAGCGTGTCCTCACATCTGCATTTTGGGGGGCGGTTTTGGCGGCCTCTACACGGCGCTGGCTCTGCATCAGCGGCTCAAACGCCAGGTTGGCGTGCGCCACTCGGCTGCGTATCGCATCACGCTGGTCGAGCCCCATGACCGCTTTACCTTCACCCCGCTGCTCTACGAACTGGTAACGGCAGAACTGCGGCCCTGGCAGGTGGCCCCTACCTACCGCGAACTGCTCTCTGGCACCAAAGTGCATTTACACAAGGACTGGGTAGAGAGCCTGAGTCTGAGCCACCGTCGAATTTACCTGCGCCACGGCGAGCCGTTGACCTATGACTACTTAGTGGTGGCAATGGGCAGCCGTCAGCGCACCTTTGCCGTGCCGGGAGTCAAGACCCATGCTTACCCCTTCGCCAATCTGGAGGATGCTGAGCGTCTGTCGCGTCGGCTAAAGGCACTCGAGCAGTTGCCCCAGCCACTAATTCGCATAGCGGTCGTGGGCGGTGGCCCCAGCGGCATTGAGCTAGCCTGTAAGCTGGCTGACCGCTTAGGCCAGCGGGGCCAAATTCACCTGCTTGATCGGCGCTCTGCTATCCTGCGGGCTTACCCTGCCGGGGTTCGGGCGGCAGCCCTAGCGGCAATTCGCGATCGTCGCATTGTTGTGCATCTAGAAACGGCTGTAGAAGGTATAGAGGCCGGACAAATTCACTATCGCCAAAAAGCGCCCCAGGTGCTGGCGGTGGATCTGGTAGTCTGGGCTGTGGGGGCAAGCCCTCACCACTGGCCCAGCGTGGAAGCAGTCCCTACGAGCGAGCTAGGTCAATGCCACGTGTGTCCTACTCTTCAGCTGCCAAATCACCCTGAGGTTTTTGTTCTGGGGGATATGGCGGCCATGCCTGCCGCTAGTTCAACAGCGTCTAAAGTAGCGCCGCTAACAGCCCAAGCTGCCTTTCAAGCGGCTCCGGTGGTAGCCCATAATGTCGCTGCACTGGTTCTGAAGGACCAGTCTCTGACTCCTGCGGGGCGGCCCCTTAGAGCGTTCGCCTACCACCACCTGGGCAATATGCTCACTCTGGGTCAGGGGAATGCCGTGGTCTGCGGTTGTGGGCTCACTTTAACAGGGCGGCTAGGCGCATTTGCCCGCCGCTGGGCCTATTGGCTGCGCCTGCCTACCTGGCCGCACCGCTGGCGCTTTCTGATGGGCTATTTGCGACCCGGCAATGTCCGCCGCGCTTGGGCCAAGTCGCGCCGCCGCTAGCGTAGCCTTCTGCTGGGAACCCGGCTCGTTAGGAGCCTTTGCTTTTCAAGAGTGAGCGGTTAGGGTGAGAGCCTGCCCTTGGCTATGTCGCTGCAGAGTGTTGGCGCTGCAGACTGTAATGAAAGCGAGCTTGATGGCGATGCGATCGCGCTAACTCAAGGAGAACGATAGAGCTGCGTATGCATTAAAACGGCATAGGCGTATGTAGATGTACCCTGATGTTGCTGGCTCCATCACTTCAACTGAGGAGCTTTTTTATGCGGCCAAGGTTTTCTTCAGCAGCTTTTCCCAGAGCCCTTAATCCTCATCATTCGGCGAAGAAATGGTCAGCGTAGGGAGACGGTCACCGCGAAATAGTTCTTCACTGGCGAGGCCAAGCTGCTGCAGGGCCTCGGTCAAGGTGCGAAGGCCAAGGATGCCGATGAGCACCGGCGGCGTTAGCAGAGTGAGCCAGAGATCGGCGGGATTGAGCGGTCGAGGGGACGGTTGGGTAGGGTTAGGGGTGTGGGCGGAGTCCATAGGTACAGGGTTTTTCTAGATCATATCGGCTCAGCTTTGGGGCTGTAGGATTTTCTGTTAAGGGAGGGCTAAAGGGTCTAGACGTTCCCCCAGCCTTAGTTCTCTCGACTCCTATTTCTTTGCGCTTTCACCCTGCGTCTGCGTGACTACAATAGGAGGCGAACGCACACGCGTGCCGATCTAAGGTCAATATTTGCTCCAAATTTTGGGTCTAACTATTAGATCTAACTATTTGGCCTAACATCGGATTGAGAGCACCTTCACTGCTATATTTGAAGCGAATTTTAGAGCGCACTGCTAGCGCACCTGTCTCGCGTAATCCTTCTTGACGCATTTTTAGAAACTGTGTGACCGGATTTAAGAAGTTGCGGTAAAACTGGCGTAAAGGTTTTGCGAGAGAGCCTGCTCGCCTACTGGTGATGACTCCGAGCAGGTTACTTGTTAAAGTCAATGTCGCCTGTTGAGGTGGCAAGCAACCCTTTTAGTCCCGGTCTTTTCACTGTCGTTGGCGCTTGGCTGTTCCCTTCTCTATATAAAGCCTCCCCTGTATCCCCCCTGAAACCGTCTATGCCTGTGCCTCTTCCCCAGACCTCCTCGAATGTCTCCCCGGCAGCGGGCGTTTTGCCGTGGCTGCGGCAGGTGATGGGGGTGCCAGAGGCTAAGCTTCACCTCAAGCTCAGGGGCAACATCCTGCATTTGCTGTGGGAAACGCCCGAGGCGCTGGAGCAGGGCCCCGTTCTGTTGAGGTTGGTGCGAGGGCTGCTGGAACCCCAGGGGGCGGCCCTGATCAAACAGGCGTATCCCCAGGTGTACCAGATCTATCTATATAACCGGGTAGCCGGACAGCCTGTACCCGCCTGGACAGCGCCGCTCTACCTCAACCGACTAGAGCGCCATTTAGCCCAGCTGGTGCTGCAGTCTCAAGATGAGGCTGACCTCAAGGCCACCCAGGCGCTGCTGGAGACCTATACAGAGGGTGATCCAAAGGCGCGGCAGGCGTATGCCGAGGATGGGGCGGGCGGCGCGATTGTGCTCTCGAACCTGAGCCTGGCCCGCAAGGGCGACCCCGAGGCGATTGCCTGGTATCTCAGCGAAACGCTTAGCGCTCTGGATGTAGGGGTCTGGGTCAGCATTAAGGCGATTCCGGGGACAGCGCATCTCCCCAAAGCGGCCGTCACCATTGAGGATCATGGGGCAGCAGAATCCGGCGCGGCTCAGCCTGAAGTGGGCAAGACGACCGAGGCGCCTGGAGAGGACACCAAGATTCCGCGCCTGTGGGTGCTCTGTGAGGCTGTCTACAGCCCCGACCCAGCGCTGATTGCCAGGCCGACAGCGGAGCGGCTACGGCAGCTCCAGCTCACTCAGTTTAAAGACGCTGTCTTACTGATGCAGGTGCGGGGAGAAGCGCACCCCGATTGGAGCCTGCGCATTGACCTGACGCCCCCCGAGGAAATGCTGCGGGAGTGGGCGCGCTGGGGCGATGTGGAAGCGATCGCAAAACTCCTCAACTCCCTGCTCCAACCGCTCCAGCTCAAAGGCACAGGCGAACTCAAGGAAACCACGCTGCACTGGGTCTGCCAGCAGCAGGTGAGCGCGCCGCTGCCCGCTTGGGAGCAGGTGCAGGGAGTCGTTTTGCCGCTGCTAGAGACGGTGGCACCCCAGGGCATTCACCGGCTCGTGGTGTACGGCCAGGGCTACGGTCAGGAATCCCCGGCCTGGGTGAATTATGCTGACCTGCCGGGGGCTGAGCACGAAGATTTGGGGGCTGCCCCCGAAACCCTGGCCGCCGCAGGAGACTTGCCTGCGATCGCATTTTTGCTCACCCGGCTGCTCAACCCTAACCTGGAGGATCAGCTGGCGACCGGCGGCCTGCGGGTACAGCTGCTGGTGCGCGACAAGCTGCTGCATGTGATGATTGACGGGCCAATCGCCCCCCAGCGTCGTCATGTGGCCCCAGCGGTAAGCCAGCGCCTGCGCCAGCTCAACGTTAGCGGCATTCAGGGGGTGCGGGTGTATGGCCGCCGCTCTGGCCAAGCCCAGCCGAGCTGGAGCTACGGGGCTGACTTTGTTTCCCGCCGCCGCATGGTGCCTCAGGCCGCCCCCGAGTTCACCGCCTCCGATGCCTATGTTAATGAGCTGCTGACTCGCCCAGAAGCCGCCGGAGACGGCATTGCCGCTCTGGAGGAGGAAACGCCCACCTTGGGGCAGTGGAGCCGTAGCCTGTTGCAAACACTGCAGCAGGGGCTGGTGCGATCGCACCTGTTCGCCCCGCAGGCAGCTTCTGACTGGCAACAAACCGCGCTCGAGCCTGCCAACGATATCGCTACCCGGGAGGGCATGAGAATTGCCGTCGTCTGGGGCGCGGTGGGGGTGCTGCTGGCGCTCCAGGTGGACTGGCTGCTGGGTCAGCTGCTGCGCCCTCCGGCTGCCCCGACCGTCGCTGAAGCTGCGACTGAAGCAGTCCCTGCCCCGGAACTGGCATCGTCTGAACCAACACGCTCTGAGCCAACACCAGAGGATGAGCTGAGCGAGCTGAACTGGGGCCGTGCTGCCGATGATGCCTTTGGCCAGGGCGGCTTTACGGATGCCGACTCCGGCCAATTTGCCTCCGCCACAGGCGACGGGTTTATTGCTGCCCCGGCCGATCTGCCCACCAGCCCTCAACAGCCCATTGCCGCTACGGATGACCTGCTGGGAACCTCCCCCTACCCCTCTTTTCGCAGCCAGCAGCTCGATGAAAAGCTGGCCCTCTACCACGAGCGCCTGCAGCGCTCCGGCCCGGCCGATGTGTTGGTAGTGGGCAGCTCGCGCGCCCTACGCGGGGTCGACCCAGTGGCGCTGCAAAAAGAGCTTGCTAACTTGGGCTATACGGGGGTAGACGTATTCAACTTTGGTATCAACGGTGCTACCGCTCAGGTTGTGGAGCTGACCCTGCGGCGCATTTTGCAGCCCGGTCAGCTGCCCAAGGTGATTATTTGGGCTGACGGCGCGCGCGCCTTCAACAGCGGCCGCGAGGATGTCACCTACAATGCGATCGCAGCTTCTGAGGGCTACCGCGAACTGCTCAGCGGCGAGCTTGCCGTTAGGGGTGCAGGTGGTGAGGAGAGCGCCAGCGAAGCCGCTGCTGAGCCTGCGGGCATTGGCAAGTCGTTAAACAGCAGCTACCAGTCGATGGACAGCTGGCTGAGCGAGCAGCTGTCTACCCTATCCGCCGTTTACCCAGACCGAGAGCGGCTAAAGACCTGGCTGCAGCAACAGTTGACCGGTATCACTGGCCCCGTTACGGCTGGCGGCGTCAATTCCGAAGAGCCACTCGACGCCGTTATGCCTGAGGGCAGCTTTATTGACTTTGATGGGTTCTTAGCCCTGTCTATTCGCTTCAACCCGGCCACCTATTACCAGAAACACGCCCGGGTTCAGGGTCTTTACGATGGCGACTACGACTCCTTCCGACTAGAAGGTCAGCAGGATGAGGCTTTCCGGGAGCTGCTGAAGTTTACGCAGGCCCAAGGCATTCCGCTGGTGTTCATCAACACCCCGCTGACCGATGAATACCTCGATGACTATCGCAAAGAGGCTGAAGATGCTTTCTTGAAGTACATGCTGCGGCTTTCAACGACCGAAGAAGGCTTTATCTTCCGCGACCTAGGCCAGGCCTGGACCGATCGCTATGACTATTTCTCTGACCCCAGCCACCTCAACCGCTACGGGGCTTACCGAGTTTCTCAGAGTATTGCCCAAGATCCGATGATTCCTTGGCCCCGCCCCACCGCGTCGACAGCCGCACGGCCAGGCCAGGCTCAGAACCAGTCCCAGAATAAGCCCCCAAATCAGGCCCCAAATCAGCCAGCGAGCAGACCGGAGGTAGATTAGCTCCATGTCACTACCCTCGATTACCTACGCCCTTTTTCTGCTCAGCATTGTCGGTATCTTCTGGTCGCTGGCCGGTTCGCGGCTGCGGCTGTGGCTGCTGTTTGTAGCAAGCCTAATTTTTTACGCCTCAATTCAGGTGCAGTACCTGCCGTTGATGCTGGTGCTAGCTGGAGTGAACTTTTATCTAGGCAAAACGCTGACCGCGCCTTTAGACTGGCGTATCCCCAATGAGAATTGGCAGGTTGCTGAGCAGGGCTGGAACCGCCGCCGCCTGGTGCTGCTGTGGGTGGGGATTGCTATTAATGGCGTGCTGCTGCTTGGCTTTAAGTATGCCGAGGCGCTGCTGCGGCAACTGGGCTGGGACGGCCTTATTGGTTCCCCCAGCGACCCGACCCTGCAAATCCTGATGCCTTTAGGCATCAGCTTTTTCTGTTTTGAGTGCATTGCCTACCTGGTTGATGTCTACCGGGGTTCACCGACTGCCCCCAGCTTTGTTAACTTCGCGGCCTACAAATTTTTCTTCCCAAAGCTAATTTCGGGGCCAATTACCCGCTACCACACCTTTATTGACCAGTTTCAGCAGCCAGCGCCGCCTGCGTTGTCCACAGCGATTGAGGGGGGCTGGTTGATCGCCTCCGGCGCGGTGAAAAAGCTCCTCATTGCTGACCATATCGCCATTTTGGTCAACCTCAGCTTTGAGAACCTGGAGCGGGCGGGCAGCGCTGACCTGTGGCTGGCTATCTTTGCCTACGGCCTGCAGCTCTATATCGACTTCAACGCCTACGTGGACATTGCTCGGGGCAGTGCCCTGTTGATGGGCATTGTGCTGCCGCAGAACTTCGACTTTCCCTACTTCACCACCAGCATTGCTGACTTTTGGCGACGGTGGCACATGACTTTGGGGGCGTGGTTGCGCAACTACCTCTACTTCCCTTTAGGCGGCTCGCGTCAGGGCCTCTGGCGCACTTGCTTAAACCTGATGGTGGTAATGCTGATCGCCGGGGTTTGGCATGGAGATAACTGGGGCTTTTTGATCTGGGGCGGCATTCATGGATTGGCCCTAGGGCTGCACCGCATTAATCAGACAGCAGCCAAGCGCTGGTCGTCGCTGCACTCATTCTGGCAGAGCTGGCCTGGAGCGTTGACAGGCTGGGCAATTACTCAGTTTGTAGTTTTCTTTAGCTGGTTATTCTTCCGCTTACCCGACCCTCAGCAGTACGGGCTGGCGCTGCAGAAACTCTGGGGGGTGCCCTCAGACGCCCAATTTGCCCAAAAAGTCTATTTTGAATCTTTAGGCTTTACCTACCCTGAGCTGAGCCTGCTGCTAGGAGG
>DATNQE010000185.1:0-4823 GCA_036702895.1 Trichocoleus sp.
CAGCCATTGGCATTGCCCGCGAGGTGTCCGAAACCAGCCCACAGTACAGTGAGGCGCAGCAGGTTATCAGCCGCTGGAGCTGGGACATCTTCAGGCTGGCAGAAACCGAGTCGCAGTACAGCCTCAGCCGAGCCATCGACATTGCCCGGCGGGTGCCCACGCGTACCGAAGCCTATGCCCCGGCCCAGCTCAAGATCCAGGAGTGGCAGTCCACTGTGCAGATGGACGGCCAGTAAGGTGTTCCTTCGCCAGAGATTCCCGCGTTTTGGGCAAGTCCAGCTACACGAAATGGATGTAGCTCTACCTTCCTCGCGGTTTTAGGTTCGAACCGGTTAGTTCAGCTTCAGCGCTGAGGACGAACCGTAGTCTTCACTACGCCCTCGTCGGGTTCGGTGCCGTAGTGTAGGGCAAATCCTTTGCCCCTACCCAAGTGTCGCTATGGTCGTAACGGTATCCAACGGCAGCGCCGAGGCTGCTTCTGCCGGCTCCCCAGATCGCATCGATCAGTTTATCGCCACCCTAAAAGCTCAAAATGTAGAGTACGTACGCTTCGAGATGTCTGACCTGCACGGAGTTTCGCGGCTTAAGGTGGTGCCTATCGATAAAGTGGAGGGCTATGCTCGCAAAGGCCTAAATTTCTACGGCGGCACTCTGGGATTAGATACGGCTTCTATGGTGGTACCCGGTTCAGGGCTGCATGAGGAGCGCAAGTACCGCGACCACGCCCTGATTCCTGACTTCGACACGCTGGCCCGTGTGCCGTGGCTAGAGCGTACGGCTAAAGTGATCTGCGACCCTCAGTGGAGCGCTAAAGAACCGCTGACGGTGGCCCCCCGCTACATTCTCAAAGCGCTGCTAGACAAAGCTGCCGCAATGGGGTTCGACGTGATGATGGGGCATGAGTTCGAGTTTTACCTGCTCGACGGCAAGACCCAGGAACCGCTGTTTGACGGGCTGCACATCTTCAACCACATCCGCAATCAGTATGTGCCGGAGCTCGATCAGCTGATCGACTACCTGCGGGCCGCCGGAGTAGACGTAATTACCCACAACTGCGAGTACGCGCCCTCTCAGTTTGAAATCAACTTTGGGGCCAGCGTCGGAATTGCGGCTGCCGACAAAGCGTTCACCTTTAAGAACGCAGTGAAGGAGATTGCCCACCGCATGGGCTACCAAGCCACCTTTATGTCTAAGCCGTTTTCTGATCGAGCGGGCTGCTGCTGTCACTTCCACATTAGCCTGATTGATCGCAACAGCGGCACCAATGCCTTTCTCGATCTGTCGGAGCCCGACGGTTTGTCTCAGACGGCTCGTGCCTTTACCCAGGGCATTCTCACCCACGCGCCAGCGATGATGCCGCTAATAGGGCCGACGCCTAACTGCTACCGCCGCCTCAAGCCCCACACGTTTGCCCCCTCCAACATCAGCTGGGGCATCGAAGATCGCACGGCGCTGGTACGGGTCAAGGCCACAGGCGACGAGGACACTCACCTAGAGATGCGGGCGGGATCGGGCCTTAGCAACCCTTACCTAAGCGCTGCGGCTACTCTGGCAGCGGGCTTAGTCGGCGTGCAGCGGCAGTACACTCTGCAGCCCATGGTTGATGGCCCCAGCGAAGACGACCCTACTTTGCCTAAACTGCCTCCTAACCTGGAAGGCGCTCTGGAGTGTCTACAGGCCGATAGCGAGATGCGATCGCACCTAGGCGAGGACTTCGTACACCTGTTTACGACCGTCAAGCAGTTTGAGCTAAACCGCTTCTATGCCCACGTCAGCGACTGGGAGCGGCAGGAGTATATGGCCGTTTATTGAGCAATTGCTATTATCTGCCCCTGCCGTTGGTCCAGCGGGGTTTAAGGCTGGGGGCTGCCGTTGTCCCACAGCTCTAGGCTAAAGCCCTTGGCGCTGAGCTGCTGCTCCATCTCACCCTGATGCTCGGCAGCACTAAAGAGCAAAATGCCGCCGCCCCAGCCGTCGCCGCGATTGAGGGCGGCGGCGACCGCTTCTGCGGGCTGCAGGTGGTAGCCCTGCCAGCCGAATTGAGGATAGGTGTCGCAAACCCAGGTTAAGGAGCGAGTTTGCCCGGCGACTAAGCCTGCCAGCACGAGGAAGTGGCCCACATCCCAATCTGCTGGAGGAGGACTATGGATCGAAGCGCCATTGAGGTAGCCTAGGGCTGCACTGACCGCTAGCCTCGAGCCCCAGAAGTGCCCAGTTCTCAAGTTGGCTAGCGGTACCACTTGCCAGTGGGGCTGATCTTGACACAGCCGCAGAACTTCTAGCAGCCGATCTCCTGTCCAGGCTGCTTGGACAGGCAGCAGGGCATAAGCTCCTGACGTGATTTTTTGGACAGCCCGCTGTAATCCCATCGCCGACGTGCCTGCATCTTTGAGGCTGGCAGTAGTGGGTAAGGTCAGGCTGTAGTTCTGCCGCGAGGGTGCACCTGCGGGCAGCCATAGGGATGGATCACCTACGGGAAGAACGGTCCCTGCTATCTGCGCCACCTGCTCAGCGGTAACGGCAAAGCCGTGCGATCGCAGCAGCAGTGCTACCCAGTAAGGCCCGCATAGGTTGTCTGGCTGCTGCCCCGCCTGCTGATGCGCCTCAGTTAAGGGATAGACGCCAGGGAGCAGCCGCAGGGAAAATAGATTCTCCAAATCACTCAATGGAGGCATGGGAAAGCTGGGGCTAGCGCAAGGACCAGATTGAGGTCAGAGTCTGATGAAACTATTTGGCGTCGCAGCGGAGGTTGCTAGGCAGTAATAGGAATGAGTTCTAATACGGCTATTTCAGGAGTTCGAGCGTCTCAACTGAATTAATCATTAAGCTGTTAGAACCCGTTCTCATTAGATAGCTATTTCCCCTTAGCGGTTGTAGCAGTGGGGACAAATGCCGTAAACCGTGAATTGGCAGTCCAAAAGCTGATAGCCTCGCACCTCGGCCTGACTCGCGCCTACCTGGGCCATGAGGTTCTCCTCGAACTCGGTCAACGCGCCGCACTGTACACACACCAAATGGTGGTGCTGATGGGGCGAAGCGGCACTCAGTTCGTAGTACTTTCTGCCTTCGGCCAGCTCTAGCTCCCGCAGCAGCCCCAGCCTGACCATTACGTGAATCGTACGGTAGACCGTCGAGGGGCTAATATTCTCACCCTGGCAGCTGAGCTGCCGATGAATCTCCTCTGCGCTGAGGTGCTGGCCTTCACCGCAGGTCTTAAGCAGGTCTAAGATTTTCTGGCGCTGGGCGGTTAGGCGAAACCCTTCCTGATTCAAAAGTGTCTTCAGCATCTTCTCGCTCTGCGGTGCGTCTGCCATGAGCTGGTGCAGTCGGGTGGGTAGGGTAGTTTGGCTTGGAGGCCCAAAACGTCAGCCAGGCCCTGCGCTTAAGCAGAGAGGTCGGCTGCGGGTTATTGAAAACACCTCTCAGTAAAATCCTCTATAGAGAATAAGGGATTTTATATTTATTTGCAATTATTCTCAATAGAGCCTTGGGGGAGGGCGCTTTGGCAAGGGCTTTGAGAAGCAGAGTGGGGTATCAGGTTCTGGGTTTAGGGCAAGCAGAAAGTTACTCCTTTGGGCTTGCACTGTAGCCCCCGCCTTCGTCGGCTTCTTCCCCTTGGCTTCACATCGGCCAAACTTAAGCAGGATCACAAGACGCTTGAGAGCGCTAAAAATCTTCCCAATTTCTAAAGTTTTGTTGGGTCAGCAACTACAGGAACTCATATCAGTTTCTGATGTTTACAGGGGAGCAGTTAGCTCGTCTAAAATGCCTGCCGGAAAATAATTTTTATTGCAAATTTCTAGAAGCAAACACAATTCTTAGAATGCGGCATATTTGTGTAGTTAGTAGGGGTTTTAAGAGTGCGATCGCAGGCTGCCCATCTGCTAAAAAGCCTTGTTTCGCTAACTTCTCGGCTAAGCTGGTTCGCTGGCTCAGTAGCCCTAGCTATCGAAATCAATTTTCATTTGGAGCGCAGCAAGCCACGGTTTGATGCACACGGCTTCTCTCTGTAGAAAACGGCGTTCAACCAAAATCAAAGATTGGCGGTAAGCTCAAACCAGGGCCGCTTCATAAACGCTTTAGGTCCTTCTATTTCTGCTAACGGAGAGAAGCGCAATGCCGACCACTGAAACCTTGATCCAATCTTTTGGAGAAATCGCAGACAATCCAATTCTGCTGGAGAAGTCGGTAACTGAGCCGATTTGTGAAGGGTTAAGCGCTGCCTACGCCAGCTTTTTGGCCCTCTACCTGCAGTATCAAAAGCACCACTTTGTGGTGGAAGGCTCTGAGTACTACATGCTGCATGAGTACTTCGCTGAGAGCTACGCAGAAGTCCAAGAACACGCCCATGAGGTGGGGGAGCGCCTGCATGGCTTGGGTGGGGTGCCAGCCCTGACGTTTGGCAAGCTGGCTGAGCTGTGCTGCTTTGAGCAGGAGTCAGACGATTCCTTCCGCTGCCGCCTGATGATTGAGCACGACCTTACGGCTGAGCAATCTGTGATTGAGCTGCTGCGTCGGTTGGCAGGTCAATCCGAGAGCCTGGGCGATCGCGCTACCCGATACCTGTGCGAAAAAATTCTGCTGAAAACTGAGGAGCGGGCTTACCACCTGCAGCACTTCCTCACCCGAGACAGCCTGAAGCTTGGCTGGTAGGGCAGCAGATGCGTGATCAGGGGTAGCTCCAAAGAGAAGGTCGCTGCCGTGGAGTTGCTGCGCTCTCTTAGCTGCGGAGGCTATTGCTTGGGTAGCAGCCTCCCAAACCCCCCTGGATGGAGGGCGGGCGCGCCCTCCAAACCTCCTCCGCTAGAAGTCCCCCGCCATCG
>DATNQE010000189.1:0-6086 GCA_036702895.1 Trichocoleus sp.
TATATTTTGACCAAAGACCTCGCATTGCCAGGGGTGGTCAGCTCCTACAGCCTCGAGTCCTACGGCAATGGGTATGCCCTCGTAATGGAGGACTTTGGCGGCGTTTCCCTGAAGGACTATCTGGTGGAGTACCCCCTTGCCCTTGCGGGGTTTCTGTCTATAGCGCTGCAGCTGGCTGACATTCTGGAGGCGCTCTACCAGCGGGGCATCATTCATAAAGACATCAAGCCGGCCAATATTCTAATTCATCCCAAAACCCGGCAGATTAAACTGCTAGATTTTTCGATTGCTTCGCTGCTAACGCGGGAAACCCAGGAGATTCAAAACCCTAACGTGCTGGAGGGCACCCTGGCCTACCTCTCTCCCGAGCAGACCGGGCGCATGAATCGGGGGATTGACTACCGCACTGACTTCTATTCCTTAGGCGTGACGCTCTATGAGCTGTTAACCGGGCGGCTGCCCTTTCAGGCCGCCGATCCGCTGGAGCTCGTGCATCAGCATCTGGCGCTGCCGCCGCTGCCGCCCCACCAAGTTAGCAATTGCCCTGAGGCGGTCGCTGAGATCGTCATGAAGCTGATGGCAAAGAATGCCGAGGACCGCTACCAGAGCGCGGTCGGCCTGCGCTATGACCTGCAAATTTGCCTTGATCAGCTGCAGCAGACGGGCCAGATTCAGCGCTTTGAGCTGGGGCAGCGAGACGTTTGCGATCGCTTTCTCATCTCCGAAAAGCTCTACGGTCGTCAGACCGAGGTCACGGCCCTATTGCAGGCTTTTGAGCGAGTAGCCAATGCCGGGGCGGAGGGCGCTTCGGAACTGGTGCTGGTGACCGGGTACGCCGGCGTCGGCAAGACCGCCGTGGTCAACGAAGTCCACAAGCCCATCCTGCGCCAGCGGGGGTACTTCATCCAGGGCAAATTCGACCAGCTCAACCGCAGCACCCCATTTTCGGCCCTGGTGCAGGCCTTTCGCAGTCTGGTAGAACAACTGTTGGGGGAGCCAGCTCCCCAGCTTCAGCAGTGGCGCAGCCGCATCTTGGCAGCACTGGGCAGTAGCGGCCAGGTGATTGTAGAGGTCATTCCCGAGCTAGAGCACCTGATTGGGCCCCAACCCAAGGTGCCGTCTCTAACCGGCACCGCGGCCCAAAACCGCTTTTACCTGCTGTTTCAAAGTTTTGTTGAGCTATTTACGGTCTCTGAACAGCCTCTGGTTATCTTTCTAGATGACCTGCAGTGGGTCGACAGCGCCTCGCTGACGCTGCTCAAGCCGCTGCTGGGCAAGACCAGCGGTCACCTGCTGGTGCTGGGGGCATACCGTGATAACGAAGTTTTTCTAGCCCATCCTCTGCTTCAGATGGTGGAGGAGCTGCGCCAGCAGCAAAGGCTTGTTAGCACGGTGCAGCTGCAGCCCCTACGCCTGCCTGATCTCACTGACTGGATAGCAGACACGCTGCACTGTCCAGCAGATCTGGCTAGGCCTCTAGCCGAACTAGTACATCAAAGAACCGGGGGCAATCCCTTTTTCACCCTCCAGTTTCTCAAAACGCTAGAGGAGGATGGCTGGATCACCTTTGGGCACCAGGAGCGCCATTGGATCTATAATCTAACCCAAATTAGAGACTTCTCCCTAGGGGAAAACGTTGTCGAATTCATAGCCCAGGAGCTGCGTCAGCTGCCCGCCGACACCCAAACTGTCCTGCAGCTAGCAGCCTGCATTGGCAACCAGTTTGACCTGCAGACGCTAGCGACCACGGCAGAAATGTCTCAGATTGAGGTTGCAACTCGCCTTTGGTCGGCACTGCAGGAGGGCTGGGTACTGCCCGTCAACGAGGCCTACAAGCTGTTTCAGAACGACCCGGTAGACACCTCTCTGCTGGGGCAAATTCTCCTGGTGCCCTACCGATTTCTGCATGACCGAGTGCAGCAGGCGGCCTACTCGCTCATCCCTGATCAGCAGAAGGAAACGATTCACCTGCGCATTGGGCAGCTGCTGCAGCGCAATGCCAGATCCGATGACGGCAACAGCCTTTTTGAAATTACCTATCAGCTCAACCGAGGTCGGGCTCTCATGAGCACGCCCAGCCAGCGCCTTGAGCTAGCTGAGCTCAATCTGCGGGCAGGGCGCAAGGCCCTAGCGGCAACAGCTTACGGGACGGCTGCTGAGTATTGCGCCATAGGATTGGAGCTGCTGCCCTCTGATAGCTGGCAGCAGAGCTACTCGCTGACCCTCGATCTTCACATCGCCGCAGCGGAAGCTGAGTATCTAGCCATTCATTTTGATCGATCCACAGCTCTAACGGAAGCCGCCCTAACCCACGCGGCGACGCTGCTGGATCAGGTCAGCATTTTTGAGCTGCAAATGCAGATTGCCATCGCTCAACTACAGATGGGCAGCGCGATTGACATCGGCTTAGAGGTGCTAGGCCGACTGGGCATCTCGTTGGTGCCTCAGACAGTGCCTGAATTGCTTCAGCTAGATCTCCCCGCGCTGGTGATCTTGGAGCAGCGGCCGGTCATGACCGACCCCCAGCAGCTAGCTGCCATGCGGATTTTGAAGCTGCTTTGTACTCCGGTCTTTCAGGCCCGGCCAGAGGTCTTCCCAAATATCATCTACACCATGACTCGGCTCTGCCTGGAGCACGGAAACTCCGCTCTCTCGGCCTTTGCCTACGGCTTTTATGGGCTGCTGCTCGTTGGCTATGGCGAGCTAGACAAGGGATATCAGGCCGGGCAGGCGGCGCTCAAGCTGCTCGACCAGTTTGAGGCCAAAAAGCTCAAAGCCACTGTTTACAACCTCTTCAACGCCAACAACCGCAGCTGGAAGGAGCCTGCACGCAACAGCGTTGGGCCCTTGCAGGAAGGGGTGCAGAGCGGCCTGGAAACGGGTGAATTAGAGTGGAGCGGCTACTGTGCCGCCAATCTTTGCAGCTACCTGTTCTTCACGGGAGATCATCTGGCCAATATCGCTGAGCAGCAGAGGGTATACATCGATCTGTGCCAGCACATTCAGCAGGATATTCCCACTCGTTTTTCCCAGGTATGGCATCAAACTGCCCTCAACTTTCAGGGGCTAGCGCCTAACCCAACCGTGCTGGTAGGCAGCAGCTTTGACGAGGTTAGCCTAGTGCCCCAGTTAAAGAACGGGGGAGCCGGAACAGTCCTGTACGTATTTCACGTGGCTAAGGCCATTTTGGCCTACCACTTCCATGCTTTCGAACAGGTCCTAGAGCAAGTCACCTTAAGCCAGCCCTACGAAGCAGCAGCGCTGGGCTTTATGCAGGTCGGGATTCTAAATGTCTACCACTCCCTGGCACTTCTAGCCCGATACCACCAGCTCAGTGCCGAGCAGCGGCAGGACTGCTGGCAGCAGGTAGAGCGCAACCAGGTGCAGCTTAGCCTTTGGGCCCAACATGCCCCTAGCAATTACCAGCACCGCTATGAGCTGGTGGCGGCTGAGCAGGCGCGGGTTCTGGCTCAGCCCTGGCAGGCAGCCGATCTTTACGACCAGGCTATTGCTACTGCAGTGCGTCACGGGTATCGTCAGGAGGCCGCTCTGGCCAATGAGGTAGCAGCCCAGTTTTACCTGGAGCAGGGCCGGGAAAAGGTGGCCCAAGTCTACATTCAGGAGGCCTACCAGGGATATGCCCAGTGGGGGGCGCGGGCTAAAGCAGATGACCTTAAGCAGCGCTACAGCCAGTGTATTAATCCGCTGCTAACAGGCCAGCAGTGGACAGACACGGCGCTGGTGGGGCGGGAGATTTCGAGCGGCTCTAGCAGCGCGGCTGGATTTCTCGATTTAGCAGCGGTGCTCAAAGCGTCGCAGGCCATTTCGGGAGAGCTGTTGCCAGAGCCATTAATGCTGACGCTGATGCGGGTGGTGCTGGAGAATGCCGGTGCTGAGCGAGCCCTGCTGATTTTGCCCAGACATGACCAGCTGGTGCTGGTAGCCCAGTGCCTCAATAGTCAGGAGTGCGAAACCCAGCCTCACCCTATTGAGGGCGATCGCAACCTGCCGACCACCCTCATCAACTATGTGTTTCGGACGGCTCAAACGGTTGTGGCTGACAACATAGGCCAGGAAACGCGCTTTGCCGCAGACCCCTATGTGCAGCGCCACCAGCCCAAATCAGTGCTGTGCCTGCCGCTGGTCAAACAGCAGCATCCGGTGGGTGTTTTGTACTTGGAAAATAATCTGGTGAGCGGAGCGTTTGTGCGCGATCGCGTTGAGGTGCTCAAGGCCCTGTGTGCTCAAGCCGTTATTTCATTTGAAAATGCCGAGCTCTACACCAATCTCCAGGCCGCCAGCCAGCATCTGCAGCTGTCAGTAGAAACGCTGCGGGAGACGCAGACCAAGCTGCTAGAGGCGACCGAGAAGCTGCAGCACGACGCCTTTCACGACGCGCTCACGCAGCTGCCCAACCGCCAGTGGTTCATTGAGCTGCTAGATCACGCAATTCAGCTCAATCAGCGCCATGAAAACCGCTTTTTTGCAGTGCTCTTTATCGATCTCGACCGCTTTAAGCTGATCAACGACAGCCTAGGGCACGTCATCGGCGATGAGCTGCTGCGCCAGGTGGCCGTTCGGCTGCAGGCCTGCGTGCGGCCTTCCGACACTGTGGCCCGCTTTGGCGGCGATGAATTTGCCGTTTTGCTGGAGGAGCTGAAAACTCCAGCAGAGGCGATTGCGATCGCAAACCGCATCCACGACCAGTTCTCCCACCCCTTCACTATCGATCGCCACGAAGTGTTTACCGGGGCCAGCATTGGGATTGCCCTTAGCAATCAGCAGTATCGCAGAAGCGTCAGCGTCCTGCAGGATGCTGACATTGCGATGTACCACGCCAAATCTCAGGGCCGCAACCGCTACGCTGTTTTCGATCCGGCTATGCAGACGCTAGTCACCACTCGTTTGCAGCTAGAAGGCGACCTGCGCCGGGCGCTGGAGGCTGAGGAGTTTGAGCTTTACTATCAGCCCATTGTGTCGCTGACAACAGGCGCCCTGCACGGCTTTGAAGCCCTACTCCGGTGGCACCACCCGCAGCGGGGCCAGGTTTCGCCCAAAGAGTTTATTCCGGTGGCTGAAGAAGCCGGTCTGATTAGCCCCTTGGGCTGGTGGGTGATTAATCAGGCCTGTAATCAGCTGCATCGCTGGCAGACCCAGCCCCAACTGGCATCTGTCGTGGTCAACGTCAATCTCTCGGCCATTCAGCTGAAGCAGGCGGACCTGATTGAGCAGCTACAGCGCATTCTGGAAACGACGCAAATTTCCCAGGACCAGCTCAAGCTGGAAATTACAGAGAGCTGTATTTTAGAAACGTTTACCCTAGAGGCGCAGCGGCTCAAGCAGCTGAAAAACCTCGGCATTCGCCTGTGCATTGACGATTTTGGCACTGGCTACTCCTCGCTTAGCCGCCTGCACGAATTTTCCATTGACACGCTCAAAATCGACCGATCCTTTGTTGAGCGGCTGAGCTCTGGCTCCAACGAAACGGTGCAGATGATTGTGTCTTTGGCCCACAGCATGGGCGTGGACGTGGTGGCAGAGGGCATTGAGACCCAAACGGAGCTGGAGGCACTGCAGGCTCTCGGCTGTGAGTTTGGCCAGGGGTACCTGTTTGCTCGTCCCATGCCCGCAGAAGAGGTAGAGCGCTGGCTGCAGCGGTATCAGCCCGGCCCTGCGGCACCTATGGACCCACCGCCAGATTAGTTCTCATGCACAACTCGGCGAGTAGGTGCAATCGCGCTTTGAGAGCAACCTATAAATCCTTCGGCTTAATGAACCGGCAGCATTTATCAAAGCTTTACACCCCGTGCGAGCGGCGCCGGTTCAATGCCATATTAGGCAGGGTGCCACACCGGCATCGAGACAGCCTTAAGACAAGGACTCTGGACAAGGACTCTATGGAAGCGACATCTCTGCTCTCAAACTATTCTCCCGAGAGTAAAAGGCTCACCCTTGCCGGTGGCCTGACTGAGTTTCCAGCAGAAATCCTTGATTTAGCGGACTCTCTGGAAATTTTGGATCTCTCCAACAACCAGCTGCGATCGCTTCCAGACGATTTCGCTAAGCTGCAAAACCTCAAGATTGTT
>DATNQE010000198.1:0-4597 GCA_036702895.1 Trichocoleus sp.
AAAATCCTTTGCCAAATAAATAAGGGCACCCATAAGAGCAACACTAGGGGCAACACTGGCCGACCCATGAAAGAATTTTTTGAAAACGCTGTTCTTCGCTATCCGCGCTATCTGATTTCCATCACGTTAGGAATCCTCTTCAACGCAGTACAGCCGTTGGTGCCTCTGCTTAAGCGGCCCACCACTGCTATAGCGCTAATCAGTGCGGTTATTGCCGGATTTTTGTTTCTTTCATTCACCCTGCGGGCCATGTTGGGGTTAAGCGCAGTCTAGGAGAATGAGATTGGCAGCTTTTTAAGCAGAGGGTGAGCTGTGCCAAATGCAGCTTGCTGCTCTAGCGAGTGCAGTTCCAGAGCGTTGGCGCCGCAGGGGCTTTTGGCCGTTTAGGTGCGGCCATAGGCGCCTTTGGTGGGTGCCTATGGAGCTGAATGTATCAATGGCGCTTGCGCCGGAAGGAGAGAACGATATGCCCAACGATCGCCGAGTAGCCCGAGTCGCTTCCCTAATTAAGCGGGAAGTGAGCCAGATGCTGATGAGCGGCATCAAAGACGACCGGGTTGGGGCGGGTATGGTGAGCGTCACGGATGTGGATGTCTCCGGGGACCTGCAGCACGCCAAAATCTTTGTCAGCATCTACGGTACAGAGGAGGCCAGGGCGGAGACGATGGAGGGCCTCAAGGCCGCCACGGGTTATGTACGGAGTGAACTCGGTCAGCGGGTGCGTCTGCGCCGGACGCCTGAGGTGATCTTTAAGGAAGACCTTTCGATGGAGCGGGGTACGCGGGTGCTCTCGCTGCTGAGTCAGCTCAGTCAAGAGCGGTCTGAAAAGGGTGACCTGTTTGATGAGGAAGACTCGACAGAGGCGTCTGAAGGCTCTTTGGCAGATCCAGACGATCTGGATCTACCTGGCGCTGAGGACGACCTGGATGAGGATGAATTAGGGTGACCGGGCTAGCGACAGCGGTTTTGCCTGCGGCGGAGAGCTTATCGCTTGCTCAGCAGGTAGCCCAGATGGTTGTGGTCAGAGCCTCAGGGCACCTGTTTGACCACCAGATTGCTTACCCAGCTTGGGAAGCGGACAGTGAAAAATTGCGCTATTACCTACAGGATTTGGGGGTAGGCGGCGTGATTTTGCTGGGTGGCAGTGCCGCTGAAGTGGGGGTGCGATCGCAAACCCTGCAGGCCCTGGCCGACATTCCGCTGCTGCTGGCGGCCGACATTGAAGAAGGCGTAGGCCAGCGCTTTAGCGGCGCTACCTGGTTTCCACCGCCGATGGCGCTAGAGGCCATTGCCGAGCAGGATATGCCGACGGCGCTGGTGCTGGCTGAGCAGTTTGGCGCGATTACCGCCCAGGAGGCACTAGCAATTGGGCTGAACTGGGTGCTGGCTCCAGTCGTAGATGTCAACAACAACCCGGCCAACCCCGTGATCAACGTGCGGGCTTTTGGTCAGTCGCCCCAGCGGGTGCGAGCGCTAACCAGCGCCTTTTTGCGGGGAGCGAAGACTCAGTCGGTGCTGACTGCCGCCAAGCACTTTCCGGGCCATGGCGACACCGCCATCGACTCTCACCTGGAGCTGCCGCTGATCGAGCACGACCGGGAGCGCCTGGACCAGGTTGAATTTGAGCCTTTTCGCGGCGCGATCGCAGCGGGTGTAGACAGCGTTATGACGGCCCACCTTCAAGTGCCAGCTCTCGATCCGCGCTATCCGGCTACCCTGTCGCGGGCAACGCTAACCCAGACGCTGCGCCAGGACCTGGGCTTTGACGGTCTGATTGTGACCGATGCTTTGATCATGGGTGCCATTACGCGCACCTACGGCCCCTACGAAGCTGCGGTGCTGGCGGTTGAGGCCGGTGTAGATGTCCTGCTGATGCCGACAGACCCTGAGGGCACGATTCGAGCCGTTTGCGAAGCGGTGACGGTGGGCCGCCTGAGTGAAGCTAGAATTCTTGATTCTGTGGAGCGAATCTGGCGGGCTAAACAGAAGGTGACTTCGCTGCTCAGCATTCCTCCAGAGTCGTGCCACGCCTGGGAACATCTGCCGCCGCCCCCCGTGCAGCTAGAGCTGCTGGCTCAGCCTGCGTCGCGTCAGGTAGCTGCTACTATCCTGCGGCGCTCGGCCACAGTCCACGGTCAACTGACGCTGCCTCAGGCCTCAATGGCGGCCCAAGAAGCTCGCAGCAACATTGTGATTGTTGACGATGCTGTGGGCTGCCCCTACCTGAACCGAACGGCGAGTGCGATCGCGTGGCCTCAGCAGCTCGGCTATCGATTCAAGCTGATTGATGGTCAGGGCTGCTACCAGCTGCCCGACAGAGACTTCATTTCAGAGGCCGGTCCTAGCCTGCTGCAGCTGTTTATTCGAGGCAATCCGTTTCGGAGTTCGGCCCAGCTGCTCCAGCTCGCGGACTGCTGGCTGCAGGCATTACTGGAGGCTGACCAGCTGCAGGGGCTCGTTATCTACGGCAGTCCCTACGTGCTGGAGCACTTTCAGCCGCAGCTGCCCACAGCGGTTCCCTACGCGTTTACCTACGGCCAGATGCCGGAGGCCCAAAGCGAGATTTTGCGGGCGTTTGGCTTCGCTAGCCTAGGAAGTGTGGGGCTGAGTCAAGACTTTACAGATTAAAACCTAGGGATTAAAACCCTATCTAAAAACCATCGTGCAGGCGGCAGCGGCCCATAGCCAGATCCATCAGGTGCAGGCCGTACTCGCGGGAGAGATCTTCAAATACCCGCAGCCCTCGTACGCTGTTGCCCCGCTCATCGAGTAGGGGCGAAAAGACGGCAATGCCCATTTGGTTGGGCACCACCGCAATCAATCCCCCGGAGACGCCGCTTTTGGCCGGTAAGCCTACACGGTAGGCCCACTCTCCAGCGAAGTTGTACATGCCGCAGGTGTACATGACGCTGAGCACGTCCCGCACGTAGTCGGCGCTGAGGGCCCGCTCCCCCGTCAGCGGATTTTTGCCCTGGTTGGCTAGGGTCGCCGCCATAATCGCCAAATGTTGGCAGTTGACCAGGACTGCGCACTGCTGAAAGTACAGATCGAGCGCTTCGTCAATCTTCTGGTCAATCATGCCGAAATTGAGCATCAGGTGGGCCATCGCTCGATTGCGGTGGCCGGTGGATCGCTCCGACATGAAAACCGACACATCGACGAAGACCTCGTGCCCCACGTAGCGCTGAAACATTGCCAGCATACGGTTGAGGCGGTCGGTAGGATTCTCGCCCTTGACTAGGCTGGTGGTTGCGATCGCGCCCGCATTCACCATGGGGTTATCAGGCCGCTTAGAGTCCTCATCCAAGCGAATCAGCGAGTTGAATGAATCGCCCGTGGGCTCTACCCCCACTTTGCGCAGGAGCCGCTCGCGCCCGTGATCTTCCAGGACCATGCCGTAGACAAACACCTTGGAAATCGACTGAATCGTGAACTTCTGCTCGATGTCGCCCACTGCGAAAGTGCGGCCGTCTACAGTCATGGCGCAAATGGCAAACCAGTCTGAATGGGCTTTGGCTAGCTCTGGAATGTACGAGGCTACTCGCCCGTCTGCTAGGTTGCGGTATTTCCCGTGAAGCTTCTCCAGGAAAGCTTGAAAGTCATGCATCGGATTATCCTTTTCCCCACTCTACGGCGATTTGCCGGTTAACTCAGAAATCGGCCTTCCCCCTGATCGATAGAAAATTTCTCGTTAAGCGCGCCAAAGATGCAGTTAACGCATAGTCGGAATCCTGTTCCTGCATCAACTCTTCAGATTATGTGACCAGATTTACAAAACATCATCTTCGCTATTCATAAATTGATATGCAATCGCTGCTAATTCTTTTTTCTGCTAGCGATTCAACGCAATACAGCAGGTTTTAAGGATAGTAATTGGAGCCGTTGCAGTCAGAGATGGTCTTGAGGTTGGCGCCCTCGTTGCTGTTGATTATTTCCGCCCAAAAGACAAGACTAAAATTTCGGGGCTGGCATTGACAAGGACAACTGTCTATCTTCTGGATCTTATTAGAATTCAAAAAGTGGCTTGTTTTTGTCAATTTTGAGCATGAAGTATCGAGCTTGTCTAGAGCCCCTAAGGGCTGGCCGCTTTTGACTTTCGGCTACCGCTTTTAGCGGAAGCTCCGCCTAATATTTTCCTGATTCCATCTTCCTAGCTTTGCTTTTTGGTTTGATAAGTAACGGTTTTTCGCTGCTCCGTTCGATATTTTGACTGAGTCTGTGGCTTCCAAAGCTCGTTGAAATCACCTCTAAAGAGTTCCCAATGCCGCCCCTTTATCGCTCTTGTAAAGCAGGGGCAGCGAGCCAGAACCATAGCTTTCAAAGCTGTCAATGTAGCCGTTTTAAGGCTGCTTCAAATCAGCAGCTCACGCAGGTTTGTTCGTTTAGGCCACTCCACCTTACGGCCCCTTGACTCGTTAAACACGCGCAACTTTCACTTGAGAGGATTCTAGTTAGCCATGTCTAAGCTGTCTCGACGCAAGTTCATCGTCACTGCTGGCGCAACCACCGCAGCCGCTCTGCTGGCAAATGCCTGTAGCTCTTCCGATCAAACGGGTTCTGCACCTGCAGGAGAGGCCAGCACGGCTGCCCCAGGTCC
>DATNQE010000226.1:0-3003 GCA_036702895.1 Trichocoleus sp.
AAAGATTTGCACATCGCCCACCCCTTCTAGCCGCTTGAGCGCATCGACGATGTATAAATCGGCATAGTTGCTCAAAAACAGCGGCGTGTACTGGTTCTCCTCAGAGAACAGTCCAATCGCCATCAGAAAGCCGCTGGACTGCTTGGTGACGGTTACTCCAGTTCGCTGCACTGATTCCGGCAGCTGGGCCTGAGCCACCGAAAGCTGGTTTTGCACATCCACAGCGGCCAGGTCGATGTCGCGGCCCGGCTCGAACGTAATGTTAATGCTGCTCAAGCCACTGTTGCTGCTGCTTGATGAGATGTAGCGCACCCCTTCAATACCGTTGATTTGCCGCTCCAGCAGGTTGGTGACTGTACTTTCGACAACGTCGGCACTCGCCCCTGCGTAGATAGCGTTGACGCTGACTTGAGGCGGGGCAATGTCGGGGTACTGAGCAACGGGCAGGTTAGGAATAAGTACGCCGCCCACCAGCAAGATGACAAGGGCGCAAACGGTGGAGAAGACCGGGCGTTTGATAAAAGCTTCAACAAACATGGTCAAACAGTGCCAAGGAGGAGCAGAGCCGTATCCAGAAAATGACGCTTATTCGTTGCTTGGTTAGCGGTCGCTGCTGACGGCCGTTACTCGCGATCGCAAAACAGGTCTAGCTGAGGTTTGCCCTAGGGTGTTGCCGGAGCGGGGGCACCCGTGGGGGCTTCAGCATTTTCAGGGAGCGGCATAAGCGGGGCACCGTCGGCTAGGTTAAGCACACCTGAGACAACGATTTGTTCCCCGGTTTCAAGCCCTTCGAGCACCTGGTAGCGGTTGCCCTGAATGTTGCCCAGCTCCACCTGGCGCTGCTCAGCAACTAGGGATGGGCCTGCGGGCGCTCCTTCCCCTGGCGAACCTGCGGGCGCCTGCTGCGGTGCTGGAGCAGCCCCTTCCTGACCAGCCCCTTGCTCGGGAGGCTGGCCCGGCTGAGCCTGCTTGGCTACAAAGATAAAAGGCTCACCCGCCAAGCGGGTAATGGCCGTAGCGGGCACCAAAATACCGGGACGCTCATTCCAGATCAGTCGAGCTCGCACGAACTGGCCATCGCGCAGCTGGCCGCTGGTATTTTCAAAGACAGCCTCTGCCAGAATGCTCTGGGCACTGCCTTCAACGCGGGGCGCAATAAAGTTAATCACGCCGTCTTGCAGCACGATGCCTTCGTTGTCTATCAGTTCAACCCGTTGGCCGCTGCGCAGCTCCGGTGCTCGCTCAAGCGGCACTGACAGGCGCAGGTTGAGCGACTGGTTGCGGGTGAGGGTGGTCAGCACGTCGCTGTTGGTAACTACGTCACCTACCCGGGCTGGAATGTCGCCAACAATGCCATCAAAGGGGGCAACGAGAGTGGTTTCCTGCAGCTGGGCGTTGGAGCGTTCGGCGTTGGCTTGGGCCTGGGCAACGCCAGCTTCAGCTTCGGCTAGCCCTGCCTGGGCGGCTTGAATGCGGCGGTCAATGGCGGCGAGCTGTGCGATCGCAGTATCCCGATCGCGACGAACCCGGTCAAGCTCCTGCTCAGAGAGGGCTCCCCGCTCTACCAGGGTCGACGTGCGGCGAAAGTTCTCATTCTGCAATTCGACCTCAGCTTCCTGGGCCAATCGATCAGCGCGCGCTTCTTCGATTTGCGATCGAGCGCTGGCGCGGGTGGCCCGAGCTGCGTTAACGCTGGCTAAGACGCTAGCGAGATCGGCGTTTTGCTGATCAGGGCGCAGCTGCACTAGGGGCGTGCCCGCAGTGACTCGATCGCCCTTAGCCACATAGATTTGACTGATGCGTCCGGTAATCTCGGGCCGAATTTCTGCAGAGTCGGGAGCATCCAACGCGCCGATAAACTCTGAGTAGTCCTCCACGGTGGTAGACCGAACTGTTTCAAGCTTGACTGGCAGGCCCTGGGGCTGCTGCTGTCCGGCCATTGGGCTCCCTGGAGCAGCAGCTCTGCCCTGCCACCAGCGCCAGCCCAAGCCTAATAGTGTCAGCAGCGCCAGGAGACCCAGTGCGGGAAGCCAGCGACGCGAGGTGCGGCTGCGGGGTCGTTCAGTGGTAGGGTCAGCGGTTTGAATGTCGTAGCGCTCTACAGTGTTTTGAGACGGTTCCTGCCGAGGAACGGGTACCCCCTGAGCCGATGAGAGGGGGGTTATATCGGACGCATCAGACTGCACGATAGTTGTCTCCCAGTTGCTTGCGAAGTGCGAGTTGTTCGACTGCCTGGGCCGCTTAGCCCCGGTGCTTGTCTAGCTCTGCCTCAGCAGAGCCCCGATTTACCGATTTAGCAGAGGCCTGATCCATACATGGAAGCTGAGAGCCATGTTGAGTTGGGCCTGACAGATAGGTAAGATGCAGGAACTAAGTTTTGAGTATATCAATTCGATATAAATTTAGATATGTTTGAACTCGCCGCCCTCGGACTCCTGCAGCAGGAGCCGCTCCATGGCTACCGTCTGAAGCAGCAGCTTGAAATGTTCATGAGCAGCTGCATTAGCGTTAACTACGGAACGATCTATCCGCTGCTTAAACGCCTGGAGCAGCGGGGAGCCATTGTTGTTGTGGGAGATGGTGTCTCTAATCGCAAGATGTACAGCCTCACCGAAAAGGGCAGAGCGCTGTGGCTAAAAAAGATGATGGAGCACCCCCAAGAGAGCTGGGTTAATGCGCGATCGCGTTTTATGATCAAGCTTTTCTTTTTTAGCTACCTGGAGCCTGAGCAACGCCTCAAGCTGTTGGAAATTCGTCTGCGAGCCTGTCAGCTGCGGTTGGCTGAGCAGGAGACAATGCCGGGCCCCGAGGATTGCTACCAGTCCTATCTCTGGGATAACTGCTCGTCAGTTTTGGGCGGAGAAATTGCCTGGCTCAAACAAATTTTTCAGCAAGAGCAGGAACAGCAGGCAGCCGCGGCGCTGTCTGCCTTTTAGTAGATTAGTACCAGCTGCTTAAGAGCAGGTTAAGGCTATTCGCCGACGTGGGGTTCTTCGCGGACCT
>DATNQE010000227.1:0-4003 GCA_036702895.1 Trichocoleus sp.
AAAAGCACTGCTTTTTCGCTCTCTTTGCGTCGAGTTGTTTGCAGAGGGAAAAAGTTTGCCCGAGTTCAGAGGGTGCGATCGCATTCGATGCGCCTTGACTCGGTAAAAATCAGCGGAATTTTCGACCCCATAGCATTGAGAGGGCATTAGCCAGCTTCAATAGGCCAGGAAAACCTGCATTGCTATAGAAGAATCAAGCCTAGCCGAGCACCGATCATGACGGCTTCGGTACGGCTAGAGGCGTTGAGCTTGGCGAATAGGGCGCTGATGTGAAACTTGACGGTGTGTTCTGAGATGTTTAGCTGGCGGGCGATGGCCTTATTTCCCATGCCTTCTGCTAAGAGGGTAAGCACTTCGATCTCTCTTTGCGTCAGGGCTTGGCTGGGGGTTTCGGCTAGAGAACGGGGTGAGGAATCCCTCAGCAGTCCCTCCATCAGGTCGGCCTGAAGGGTAATGAGCCCGTTGGCGGCGGCTTCTAGCGCAGCGACCAGTTCGGCTGGCGTGGCATCTTGTAGAAGCAGACCGTGGACGCCCGCTTTTAGCAGCTCAGCCGAGTTGGCCTCAGCACTGCTCTCCAGCAAGGCTACGACCGGAGCCTGGAAATCTTCAATGGCTCTGAGCAGCTCTGCCGACAGGTCGCTGCCCTGATGGCTCAAGTCCAGCAGCAGCACGTCGGGAGGTTGGGTAGTAGGAGCCCAGTCTTGCAGGGAGGGGAGGCTGAAGACCTGCCACTGATCGCTTTGCTCGGTGAGCAGGGCGGTGAGCCCTGCCCGTGCGATCGCAGAACTCGCCACAATCAAAACCTGTCTCACGCCGCCTCCCCTAGGCTGCCCTAGCAACGAATGCCCTAGCAACGGCCGCCCTAGCAACCTTGGCGCTGGGGCCGCTCCCCAACCACGAGGGTAACGTCAATCCGCTGCCCGCCGCGAATGAGCTGAGCGGACAGGGACTGACCAACTGTTTCGGGGCCGAGCACCGCCTGGACATTTTGCAGACTGGCGACGGGGTGATCGCCCAACGCCAATACGATATCGCCAATCAAAACTCCGGCCTGATCGGCGGGGCTTCCCGGCTCCACGCTGACGACCAGCACCCCGGTATTGCCCGATAGCCCTAGAGCCTCCTGCTGGGCCTGAGGAATTTCTACAGGCTGCAAGCCTACGCCGATGTAGCCACGGGCAATGCGGCCGTTTTGCAGCAGGGCATTGACTACACGGTCTAGGGTTTCGACGGGTACGGTAATGGGCCAGCTGCGCGGGCCGCTGAGGTTCATGCCGATCACTCGGCCCTGGGTATCGACCAGGGGTCCACCGAGAAGGGTGGGGTACAGGCTGATGTCGGGGCGAATAAAGCGGTCGATGGAGCGGCCCTGCATCGTGCGCCAAGCGCCGCCCAGGTTGCTGATGATGCCCAGGCCGGCGCTGAGGCCAGTTTCTGGGGAGCGTCCGGCTGCGATCGCAATTTGCCCTACCCGCAGTTGGGTCAAGTCACTTCGCTCGGGCAGGGGAAGGTCGGTTCCCTCCAGCCGCAGCACGACTAAATCAATCGAGGGGTCGCGGCCCACCAGCTCGGCCACCACGGTCTCGCCGTTGGGCAGGGTGACGGTCAAATCGCCCTCGCGCTTCAAAACGTAGTCGGCGGTAATGAAAATGCCTTCGCGCCACTGAAAGCCGCTACAGGAAAAGCGACGGCGGCCCTGCACGGCGATGACGCTGTTGCTGACGGCTGCAACTGCATCTGCCAGACCATTAGACAGGGCGTTTAAGGGACTGGGGCTCTCTGCATTGCCAAAGGACATGGCCATTTCTCCAGGGGGTGAGGCGGTGTATAGTCCCAGAATGCAAAATTAGCGGCAGCAGCCCCATCAGGCAAATCGGCAGAACGCCCCTAGAAAAATGGCTAGTAACCGGCATCCTTTAGCTGCAATCCTAATTGGCAGAAATAGATAGCTATGTACCTGTCTAGCAACTAGTTCTAAGTTAAGGATTAACGGGCTTTGAAAGAAGTTTTTTCTGATAGGAAAAAGCCTGAAGAAAGAGAAGTTTCTAGACTAGAACCTGGTTGTATGTGAGCTGTGTATGAAAAGAGTCACCTGGACTTACTGATGGGGCAATCGTTGAAATAGTAGCCGCTGTTACCGCCGGGATCCTTGGCTTTACTGGAGAAGGAGCCAAGATCATTGCCATCTTCTGCATTGAAGCGCTTGATTGCTTTAATAAGATTTCGTCAATTTTGAGGGGTCTGTATCTATTCCCTTGAGGAAGACTGATAAGAAATTAAAAAGTAATCAGCCGGTTCTAACCCACTGCCATGCCCCACTCCCCGCTTTTCGGAAAACTGATTCGTGCATTTCGGCAAGCGCATCTCGCCAATCTTCAGGCGCAGGGTGCCGAAGCTCCTCCCATCTCAAAGTCCCCTCGCTGGACCCGCCGCCGATTTGTCAAATCAGCCGCTCTGGCAAGCGGAAGTGCGATCGCAGCCCGCACCCTGGCTCACCCTGAACTAGCCTGGGGCAATCAGCGGCCCCGCATTGCTATTGTGGGCGGTGGCATTGCGGGTCTTAACGCAGCCTACCAGCTCAAGAAAGCCGGGCTACAGGCAACCGTCTACGAAGCTAGCAACCGCCTGGGAGGTCGCATGCAGTCAGCCACTGGGGCCATCGCCCCTGGGTTGGTGAGTGAGCTGGGCGGGCAGCTGATCAATACTGATCATGCCGACATGCTTGCCCTGGTAGAAGACTTTGGGCTAACGCTGTTTAACCGCGACACAGCAGCAGCGCAATCGCCTTTTCCAGAAACCGCGTTCTACTTTGAGGGGCAACTCCGCAGTGAAGCTGAAGTCGCCAATAATCTCCGGCCGTTAGCTCAGCAAATCGGCAACGATGCCAGCCGTCTGTTTGCTAACTACGCCAGCGTAGCTCCCGAGTTTGACCGCTTATCGGTCACCCAATACCTCGACCGCCACGCCGACAAAATTCCAGTTCGCTACATTCGGCGGCTCCTGGAGGAAAGCATTCGGACTGAGTACGGGGTAGAACCGGGTCAATCCTCTGCGCTGCAGCTTCTGTTTAACCTGCCTGTGGTGCGGGGTAGCGACGTGACGGTGCTGGGTGCCAGCGATGAGGTTTACCTGATCCAGGGAGGCGTCAGCCGAATCATCGATGGCCTAGCTGCAGCGCTGAGCGGGCAAATTCGCACAGGTGTGCACTTGACCGCAGTGGAATCGCAGGGGGCGGGATATCGCCTCACCTTTGGCAGCACCATCGTCGAAGCCGACTACGTGATCCTGGCCATTCCACCGGCCACGCTGCGCCAGGTAGACCTGAGGGTATCGCTGCCTGCTGGCCTGAGGAAGTTCATTCGGGAAGTCAACCTGGGAGCCAACGAAAAGCTCTTGGCCGGATTTAATCAGAAGGTTTGGCTGCAAAATAATGGCTTTGTTGGGGAAATCTGGACTGATTTGGGCTTCTCCGAAATCTGGGAAGGCAGTCAGGCCCAAAGTAACCGAACCGATGGCGAACTCACCTTTTACTTTGGTGGCGACCCCGCTAAATCCCTTCAACAAGGCAGTGCGACAAGCCAGGGCGCAAAACAGGTAGACCTTCTAAATAGAATCATTCCTGGAGCAACCGCTGCCGCCAGCGGCCAATATGTGCGAACAGCTTGGACACAGAATCCATTGACCCAGGGGGCCTACGTCACCTTCAAACCGGGTCAGCTCACCGAGTTTGCCAGCTATTTTTACATTGAGTCCAGCAGCGCTTCGCTTCGACAAGAAGTGGCGGTGGGCAATTTGGCGTTTGCGGGCGAGCACTTCAGCGATGCCTACTATGGCTTCATGAATGGCGGCGCAGAAACGGGACGTTTAGCTGCTGAGCTAATTCTGCGCAAACTGCAGATTCTAAAAAACGCTACCAAGTTAGAAAATGAACAGCCCGCTAAGGGGCACCGCAGCCGGATTGCGCCCGCGATGGAAGCTGTTGGCAGGAGGGAGTCTTGAAGCG
>DATNQE010000330.1:0-3871 GCA_036702895.1 Trichocoleus sp.
TTGTGACTAAGCGCGGGCTGTGCGCTGGCAAGAACTCCAAGATCTCCTGGACTCAGGTGGAGACGGGCTCAGCTATTACCTGGAAGTACCCGAGCTGCGTGCTGGTGGGTGACAACTCTGTGGGCGAGTTTTACTCCGTAGCGCTGACCAACAACCGCCAGCAGGCCGACACCGGCACCAAGATGGTGCACATTGGCAAAAATACCAAGAGCACGATTGTCTCGAAGGGCATTTCGGCGGGTAAGTCTAAGAACAGCTACCGGGGTCTGGTGAAGATGGGGCCAAAGGCAGAAGGGGCGCGCAACTATTCCCAGTGCGACTCCATGCTGATTGGCGATACCTCCAACGCCAACACCTTCCCCTACATTCAGGTGCAGAACAGCACTGCCAAGGTTGAGCACGAAGCTTCGACCTCCAAGATTGGGGAAGACCAGCTTTTCTACTTCGCCCAACGCGGCATCTCCGCAGAAGAGGCAATCTCGATGATTATCAGCGGCTTCTGCCGGGATGTGTTTAACAATCTGCCGATGGAGTTTGCCGCAGAGGCTGACAAGCTGCTGGCCCTGAAGCTTGAGAATACCGTCGGTTAAATCCCGCACGTAGGGTGGGCACCCCGCCCACCATTCCCTTAAACATTTGAATTTTGTGGGCGCTGCCCATCCTACGGTGATGATTAACGAAAACAGCGAAGTTATTCTTTCTGTGCGTGATCTGCACGCCAATGTAGACGGCACCGAAATCCTCAAGGGCTTCAACCTGGAGGTAAAAGCCGGGGAAATTCACGCCATCATGGGCCTGAACGGATCGGGCAAGAGCACCTTTTCTAAGGTGCTGGCCGGGCACCCCGACTATGAGGTGACGGCGGGGGAAATTATCTTCAAGGGGCAGGACATTCTGGAGCTAGAGCCCCATGAGCGGGCTACTGCCGGAATCTTCTTGGCTTTCCAGTACCCTCTAGAAATTCCGGGCGTGAGCAATCGTGACTTTTTGCGGGTGGCCTACAACGCTCACCGAAAGTCTCGTGGCGAAGAAGAAATTGACGTGTTTGATTTCGACGACCTGCTGGAAGAGAAGCTGGCTGTCGTGAAGATGGATGCGGCCTTCCTCGATCGCAGCGTTAACGAGGGCTTCTCCGGCGGTGAGAAGAAGCGCAACGAGATTCTGCAAATGGCGCTGCTAGAGCCGACGCTCTCCATTCTGGATGAGACTGACTCGGGCCTAGATATTGATGCGCTGAAGATTGTCTCGAACGGCGTCAATCAGCTGACCCGTCCTGACAATGCGGTGGTGCTGATTACCCACTACCAGCGGCTGCTGAACTACATTGTGCCCGACTACGTTCATGTGGTGGATCAAGGTCGCGTGATCACTACGGGCGGTAAGGAGCTGGCGATGGAGCTGGAATCTCGCGGCTATGAGTGGATTTTGGAAGAGAAGGCTGGGGCTGCGGTGTGATGACCATGCAAACCTCTGAAACTCAAACCGGGCTGACCGCTGCCGAACGGCGAGAGGCTTATCTGAAGTCGCTGCTGGCAACGGTGCAGGCGAGCGTTCCTGACTCCCCCGCGCTGCCCGCGCTGCGAAGTACTGCCGAGGCGCTAGTCAAAGAGCGTACGTTTCCTTCGTCGCGGGATGAGGAGTGGCGCTTTACCGATCTGTCGGCCATTCTGGCGGTTCCCTTTAAGGCGTCCCGTCAGGCGGTGGCTGTGAATTCGGAGAGTTTGGCTTCCGTCTCACTTCCTGAGTCCCAGCAAGCCCGTTTGGTTTTCGTCAACGGCCAGTACAGTGCTGATCTGTCGGATACGACTGGGCTGCCAGAAGGCGTCATTGCAGGTAATTTGGCAGCACTCTACGCTCAGGCCGATTTGCAGCAGGCCATTGACCTGCGCCTGGGCCAGCAGTCCGGCGGCCACGAAATCTTCACGGCTCTGAATACCACTGGTTTTCAGGACGCTGCGGTAGTCTGGGTGCCTCGCAATCAGGTGGTGGAGACCCCCATCCAGATTGTCTTTGTTTCAGTCCCCCAGCCTGAGCCCGTCATCGCCCAACCCCGCTGCTTGGTCATTGCCGAATCGGGCAGCGCCCTCACGGTAGTTGAGGATTTCTGGGGAACTGCCAATGGCAACCACCTGACCAATACTGTCAGCGAGTTCTGGGTAGATGACAATGCTCAGGTCTCTCACATTCGGGTGCAGCGGGAAGGGGCCGAGACTTTTCACATCGGCAAAACTGCCATTACTCAGGGGCGCGACAGCCGCTATGCTGGCACCGCTATTTCCCTGGGGGCGCATCTTTCCCGGCATCATTGGGAGATGTACCAGGTGGGTGAGCAGACCGATACCAAGCTGTACGGATTGAATGCGATCGCAAACACCCAAACCGCCGACACCCACAGCCTGATTGCCCTATCCCAACCCCACGGCACCGTTGATCAGCTCCATAAGAGCATTGTTGATGAGCAGGCCCACAGCATTTTCAGCGGCATGATTGCCGTGCCCAAAGCGGCACAGATGACCAACGCTGCCCAGCTCAACCGCAACTTGCTGCTGTCGGACAAAGGCCGGGTAGATACCAAGCCCCAACTCGATATTGTGGCTGACAACGTCAAGTGCTCTCACGGGGCTACCATCAGCCAGCTAGAGGCTGATGAGGTGTTCTACCTGCAGAGCCGGGGTATTGACGCAGCCCAGGCCCAGCGACTGCTGCTCTATGCTTTTGCGATGGAAGTGATTGACGCCCTCCCAGTAGAGTCGCTAAAAGCTGCCCTTACCCGGCAGGTCGCAGAACGAACGCCTGTCTAAAGCAGATCGGCAATCCCGCAGTTGCTTTCGCCTTGCCCCACTGCGCTTTCCCCGCATAGTTTCTACAGTGAAAGTAGCCTTGTCTCTACCCCCAACCTGCTAACCCTCCGTTCAACGAGTCACTATGACCCTCGCTCAGGAACTCACCCTCGCCGCCAAGGTCCGCGCAGATTTCCCCATCCTGCATCAGGAAGTCAACGGTCATCCGCTGATTTACTTCGACAACGCGGCCACGTCCCAGAAGCCGAGGGCGGTGCTAGACACGCTGATGCACTATTACGGGCAGGACAACGCCAACGTCCACCGGGGTGTCCATGCCCTCAGCGCCCGCGCCACCGATGCCTACGAGAACGCGCGGGACAAGGTGGCTGCTTTTGTCAAAGCCGCTTCTAGAGACGAGATTGTCTTTACCCGCAACGCCAGCGAGGCGATCAACCTGGTGGCCTACTCGTGGGGCATGAGTCAGCTGCAGCCGGGGGATGAGATTATCCTCTCGGTGATGGAGCACCACAGCAATCTGGTGCCCTGGCAGTTTGTGGCCCAGCGTACGGGGGCAGTGCTCAAGTTTGTGGGGCTGACGGAGACCGAGGAATTTGACCTGGATCAGTTCCGCCAGCTGCTTACGGACAAGACCAGGCTGGTGACGGTAAACCATGTCTCTAACACCTTGGGCTGTCTCAACCCGGTGCCTGAGATTGTCAATCTAGCGCACCAGTACGGTGCTAGAGTGCTGATCGATGCCTGCCAGAGCGCTCCTCACATGACGCTGGATGTGCAGGCGTTGGACTGTGATTGGCTGGTTGCCTCCGCCCACAAAATGTGTGGGCCGACTGGCATTGGCTTTCTCTACGGCAAGCTAGATTTGCTGCAGGCCATGCCGCCATTTTTGGGCGGTGGGGAAATGATTGCCGACGTGTTTTTGGAGCGCTCAACCTACGCGGAGCTGCCCCATAAGTTTGAGGCCGGAACGCCTGCGATCGCAGAGGCCATTGCCCTCGGTGCAGCGGTCGATTACCTCTCAGCCATTGGCATGGACAAGATCGCCGACTACGAGCACGAGCTGACCGCTT
>DATNQE010000239.1:0-8554 GCA_036702895.1 Trichocoleus sp.
GCCGGCATATATACAAACGCTTATGCAAACTCCTAAAGGCAAACCCCCAAAGGCAGCCCCTTAGAGGCAAACCCTTAGAGGCAAGCTCTTGAAAGCCAAACCCAACCCCTCATTTAGCGGCTGCATCCCGGCACTCTGTGAACTAATTCCGTGAACTAAATCTATAGATCAAAGGCAATGCAAAGCCTAGCGGCAATAGCTGGCTTCAGAGAGGATTATTGCTCAGAATTGCGCCATCTGGCGTGATTAAAACCACTCAGCTGCCAATACGACGGCGATTAGGCTTAACTATGAGATATTGCTTCCGCTGCTTCGGTCTGTGACGTCGCTGTAACGCTGCTGTGATGTCCTTTTTGATGCGTCGCCAACCGCTTAACCCTCGCTTTTTACCCCTGCTGCCGGGGGGCTTTCTCATGGTGCTGGCAGCAATGCTGATGGCCGGCAGCGCCAAGGCCGATCTGCAAGATTACAGACAAGTTTCCTCTTCAAGTTCTCAAACAATGCCTCACGAGCGAAGCGTCCCTTCTGGCTGGCAACGCCTAGGGTTAGGCGCCCTGGGCTTAGGCGGAGTGACACTCGGGTTAGTAAGGGCCTTTCGTCAGTCTATGGCCCGCAGAAGGCAGCTGCCCCCTTTCCCCCTAGGCCTACCTGCCCAGACACGGTTAGCGGTTGATCTCTCCGGTTCTTCTAGCCAGGGCTACGCCGTTCCTGCCGGTCCGGTTCCCGCCTATCCTGACTCCCATGGCTCCTCCTATGAAGCTAACGTTCACCTGCGGCAGGCGTATCAGCGACTGAATGAGCTGATTGACAATTCCCCCCTCGGCACTGTGGTTTGGGACAGCCAGTTTCGCGTGCAGCAGTGGTCTCGGCAGGCCGAGCATATCTTTGGCTGGAGCGCTGCCGAGGTAGTCGGCAAGTGCATGTACGACTGGGAATTTATTTATGAGGAGGACTTGACTCGGATTCGGCAAGTAGCTGCCCACACGTTTAGCTGGCGGGAGGGAACGAACCTCTCTGCTAACCGCAACTACACCAAAGCGGGCCGGGTGATCGACTGCCAGTGGTATAACTCCCTACTCTACGACGAGCAGGGCCAGCTCACGGGCGTACTGTCGCTGGTAGAGGACATCACCCAGCGACAGCAGACAGAACAGGCCCTTAAGGAAAGCCAGGAACAGACCCAGGCAATTCTGAGCGCAATTCCCGACCTGATGTTGCTGGTTCGCCACGACGGCACCTATCTCAGTAAAGTGCGCTCCAACATCGCTATTGACATCATGCCTAATGTCAATGTGACGGGTCTTCGCATAGCCGAGGTCCTGCCGCCCCAGCAGGCCGCAGTGCAGCTTCAGGCCGTGCAGCAGGCAGTAGCGACCGGCGAAATTCAGGTGTTTGAGCAGACCCTGCTGATTGAGAACAACGTGCGCCATGAGGAGGTGCGCGTCACGCCCTGTGGCGACGACCGGGCATTGATCATGGTTCGCGACATCAGCGATCGCAAACGTAGCGAAGCTGAGCGCGAGCAGACAGCTGCCGCCCTACGCCAGAGTGAAGCGGAGAAAGCAGCCATCCTCAGCGCGATTCCCGACCTGATGTATCGGGTGCGGGCGGATGGGGTCTACCTCAGCTACGTTTGCACAAACCAAGTTATCGACCTGCTGCCAGAGGATGTTGATCCGGTGGGGCACACTCAGGCAGAGCTGCTGCCGCCGTCGCTGTTAGCCCAGCAGCAGTACTACCTGCACCAAGCGCTGGCGACCGGGCAGCAGCAGACCTTTGAGCAGACCGTGGAGATCAACGGTAGGCACCAGTATGAAGAGGTCAGGATCACCGTGATTGGCCCTGACGAAGCGCTGTTTATGGTGAGGGACATTACTCAGCGCAAGCAGGTAGAGGCGGCTTTGCGCCACAGCCAGCAGATGTTGGCAGAAGCTCAGCGCATTGCCCATGTAGGCAACTGGGCTTTTGATTTACGCACCAGACAGGTTGTTTGGTCGGAGGAAATGTTTGCCATCTTTGGGCTGACGACCGACCAAAATCCTCCCAGCTACGAGCAGATTTTGGCCTTGACTCACCCCCACGACCGCCCTCTGCTGGAGGCCGAAGTCCAGCGCCTAATGCAGATTGGCGGCACCTACGAAGTCGAATGCCGTATTACCCACCCGAGCGGGGCCGTCCGCCATGTGCTGAGTAAGGGCCAGGCGGTGGAAGATGAAACCGGCCAGGTGGTGGAGCTGTTTGGCACGGTTCAAGACATCACCGATCGCAAACGGACGGAGAGCCAGCTGCGCCAGAGCCTAGAGCGGGAGCAAGCGGTGGCCCGTATTGTCGATCGCATGCGGCAGACCCTCGATGTAGAAACTATATTTGGCTCTACGGTTGAGGAGCTGCGGCAGGTGTTGCGCTGCGATCGCACCCTCATTTATCGGTTCAATGCTGACTGGAGCGGTCAGGTAGTCGCTGAGTCCGTCGGCAGCGACTGGGCTCCCCTAATGACGGCAGGCTCCACACTGACTTTAAGCGCCCCAGAATCTATTGATAGCCCCGGTTGTCGCCTCCAGCCTGCCAAGGTAGCCGTGTCGAGTCTGGTCGAACCCTACCTACAGGTCAGCGAGGGCAACGGCCATTCCTTCGCAGGTCACTTTGACGTTAGCGATGTCGCTACTGCCGGCCTCGATCCCCGCTACCTCAAGCTGCTAGAGCAGATCCAGGCTAAAGCCTACGTCGTAGCACCCATCGTTCAAAACGAGCGGCTTTGGGGACTGCTGGTAGCCTACCAGAACCGAGAGCCCCGCCTCTGGCACGGAACCGAAATCGGCATTTTAGGACAGATCAGCGCCCAGCTAGCGGTTGCTATTCAGCAGGCAGAGCTGTTTGTCCGCATTCAGCAGCAGACCGTGGAGCTGCAGCAGGCTAAGGAGGCAGCCGATCAGGCCAACCAGGCCAAGGGGGAGTTCCTGGCCATCATGAGCCATGAAATCCGCACCCCGATGAACGCAGTCATCGGCATGACGGATCTGCTGCGGGAAACCGACCTGAGCCCGCGTCAACTGGAGTACGTCGAAACGATTCGGCGCAGCGGCGAATCGCTGTTGACCATCATCAACGACATCCTCGACTTCTCCAAAATCGACTCAAACAAGCTAGTGCTGGAGATTTCTGACTACAATCTGCGTACCTGCATTGAAGACACCCTAGACCTATTAACGCCCCAAATCAGCGGCCGGAAGCTGACTCTGGGATACGTCATGGCAGCCGATACACCAACCCAGCTGCGGGGCGATGTCAACCGGCTGCGGCAGATCTTGGTCAACCTGGTGGGCAACGCGCTCAAGTTTACCGGCAGTGGCGAGGTGACCGTCGCAGTCAGCGGCAAGCGGCGGCAGGCACCCCAGGACGAGAGCCCAGAAGCGAGCGCTGATCGCGATCGCACCCTCTATGAGCTAGAGTTCGCCGTACGCGACACCGGCATCGGCATTGCGGCCGACAAGCTAAGCCATCTATTTCAACCCTTTAGCCAGGCCGATACCTCGACTACTCGTCGCTTTGGCGGCACAGGCCTGGGCCTCGTTATCAGCCAGCGGCTCTGCGAAATGATGGGAGGGCGTATCTGGGTCGATAGCGAGGTGGGTAAGGGCTCTACCTTTTACTTCACGATTGTCTGTGAGGTCAACGGCCAGCCTGCCCACGAGGCCTTGGGGCATAGCGGGGGCAGCTACTCCTTTCTAATGGGCAAACGCCTGCTGCTGGTAGACGAGAGCAGCCCCAGTCGTCAGACCCTAGAAACTCAGGCCCAGAGCTGGGGCATGCAGGTGCAGGCCACAGCGTCCGGGCAGAAAGCGCTGGCCTGGTTAGCCCAGGGGCTGCCCTTCGACCTGGCCCTGCTTGGGACTAATGACTCTGACTTCGGCGGCATCAGCCTAGCTAGCGCGATTCGGCGGCTACCGCTGGGTCAAACTCTGCCACTGGTGCTGTTGAACCCGCCCAACCATCCAGCTCCCGAACTGACAGCACTACCGCTGACTGCGGCTCTGAGTCAGCCCGTGGCTTTAACCGAGCTGCTGGAAACATTAACTCAGGCGTTGAGGCGTCAGTGGGTCCCTCTGTCTCGCAGTCAGGGGCGCTCCTTGGAAGCAGGGTTTCCGAGCTCACCCCACGTTTTGCGAATTCTGCTGGTGGAGGATGTGCCCGTCAATCAGCGAGTCGCTCAGCATATGCTGCAGCGCTTGGGCTACGGCAGCGTTAGTCTCGCCTCAAACGGGCTAGAAGCGCTTGAGTCAGTACGCCGCCAGCCCTACGATGTGGTCTTTATGGATGTGCAGATGCCCGAGATGGATGGGCTGGAAGCAACGCGTCAGATTCGTCAGGACCCAACCCTAGTGCAGCCCTACATCATTGCCATGACGGCCCATGCAATGGCGGGTGATCGAGAGCGGTGCCTAACAGCCGGTATGAATGACTATCTCAGCAAGCCAATTCGGCGGGACTGGGTGCTGGAGGCCTTGCAGCGCTACGCCGTGAGGATTGCGCAGGGGTAAATACCCTAACCAGTCCCGTCAACGGGGAGTATCGGGAGATGAACCCGGCACATCGGAGGGAGGTACCAGCGGTTGGTCCCGCTTACCGGCGGAGGCTCCGTATGGCCTGCGAGAAAGGTTCCCTAACCATTCTCCGGCCCCGTCGTATGCGCTCTTAAGCTTGCCGGAACCTTTCTCAGCCTCGGCAGCCGTCGTTGAGTCAGGCGTTTGGCTAGGAATGTGATCGCGTTTGGACTCCTGCGATCGCACCAGACCCAGTTTGCCGTGGCGGCGACTGCCAAACATATGGGCGTAGACGTAGGTGAACTCACCCCCCAGGAAAAAAATCTGGCTGGTGAGATAAATCCACAGCATCAGCACCATCACCCCGCCCACCACACCGTAGGAGCGAAAGCGGCTGCCCAGGCTGATGACGCTGTTACTAATTAGCTGTTGCAATATCACCCACAGCAGGGCCGTCAGCAGCCCGCCCAGCCAGACATCGCCCCAGGCAACCCGAGTTGACGGCAGCACGTTAAAAAGCACCATCACCACCAGCGCCAGCGCCAGGAACGACAGGCCCGCCTGAACCCAGGGCAGCAGGTTGAGCTGATTGAGGGTGAGAAAGTGAATGCGCTCACTAAAATCACCCAGCAGCTTGTACAGCGTATCGATGGCAATATTCGAGGCCAAAGATACAAAAATCAGGCCCGCTGACCCAATCACCATCAAAAAGGCAAAGACCCGTTTCCAAACGAAGTTAAGCGCGATCGCCGTGACGCCGCCCCCCGTCTCGGAATGGGGTTTGACGTGCCAAATCTTGTCAAAGGCGCGGCTGAGGGCACCAAAAAAGCCGCTGGCCGTAAATAGCAAAATGCTAAAACCAATAATGCTAGCGCTGGCGCTGCCGTTGTGCAGCTGCAGCAGCGTATCTTGCACTACTCGAAACGCATCAGCCGGCAGTGCCTCCTGGGCAAACAGCAGCACCTGATTGTAGGCCACTGTGTTGGGGCCAATCACAAAGCCGACAATACTCAAAATCACCAGAATGATTGGAAACAGGGAAAACAGCCCATAGTAGGCTAGCGCTGCCCCCATTTCCAAACAGTCATCGCGCTGCCACTTCAGGAGAGTGTGTCCTAGAAGTTTGACCCAGGCAGACCGCATTACTCGATGTCTGATGAACTTAACCACAGCTTATTGTCTGCTTGTATGACCTTAGCCACTACTTCTGATTGAATCATTTCCCCCAGCTCTCGACCACACCGCTTGGGCCAGTTCCCTAACTCAACTCACAGTCTTAACTCAAAAACCCGCAAACAGAACTGTTTAACGGCCAATCAAACGGCCAATCTGTACACGAATCTGTACATGAATCTGTAAAAGCAAACCCTAATTGCTCGCCATTTTGCTGTGGGTGGAGTACAAATAGCCAGGGAGACTGCTAATTACGCTACCAGCAGGGGGGTATTTTTGAGTTGCGATCGCGATTTTCCTTTAGCCTGAAGGGTGTACTCCGGCAATTGCGGCCCTACTGTAACCATCTCTCTTAAACTGATCGTTGCAGGCTCTTCAGGAAGTTGATAACTTACTTAACAATTTCTTGCTGGTTGTGCCGTTCAATCAATAACTTGCTAACGTCTAGGCAACATTTGGGCTAACCATAGGCCCGCAACGTTAGTGGTGCTAGTGACGCTGTTTGATACCGTTGCAGGACATTCCATGAGTCAATCCCCTGAAACCGAAACCCTCACCCTTCCTGCCGCCGAGCCCACCGAGCCCGATGCAGCAACCCTGGTGGATGCCTACGCCGAGCATCTGATGGACACTCTGTTTGAAGATGTGGACCGATTGCTAGAGGGCGGTGAAGCACTCCCGGCTAGCTCCAGCGAGCTGGCCCCGCTCTCTGCAGAAACGGGGGATGAAACAGCGCTAACCGCCACCTCTAATCTAGATCGCGACCTAGACATCTTAGGGACAACCGCCCTTGAGGAAGCGCCCCTCCCAGCAAGCCCTGCTCAGCCTGCGCCTAAGCGCCGCTGGCTCAGGCTCTCCTGGGAAACCCTGCTGGTTCTAGTAACCCTTAGCGCTGCGGCTGGGCTGGGAGTGCTTTGGGCCATTAGTCAACAGCGCCTTAACCAGACGGCTCCAGCGGCTGACGCTGGCGCAGCAACCCAGACAGCTCAACCCAATGCGGAGTTTCTCAATTACCTACAGCGCTCTCTAGAAGTGATCGCTAACCGCAGCGGCAACGAGGGCGAAGCGGCTACCGGGGCAGACATTCCTAACGTAGCGGTTCTACCGGGTACGCCCATGGTCGTCCCCCCAGCCCCGGTAGGTATGGGGGCAATTCAGGGTTCCCAGGCTCCCATTAATGTCATCGAACGGGTTTACATTCCCTACCAGGCGACGCCAAACCCATCTCAGCCGCCAACGGCTGCCGCACCCGCCCCTAGCGGGCAAGCGCAGCAGCCTCAAAACACAGCATCTGCGGCAATTCACACGCTAGTAGGGGTGCTGGAGCTTGGGTCACGATCGGCTGCGCTCTTTGAGGTCAACGGGGTGCCCCAACGCATCTACATTGGCGAACGCATCGGCAGTAGCGGCTGGAGTTTAGTGTCTGTCTCCAATGAAGAGGCCGTGATTCGCCGCAATGGGGAAGTCCGCTCCGTCTACATCGGCCAAAAATTCTAGGCGTTACTACACTAGAAGCAGACAGATAAAGCCAGATAGAGACAGCGTACGCTCAGCGGAGCAACAGGCATGGGTCTTTTTGAGGATCTCAGTCGGTTTTTAGAAACCCGGCTGGACGAATTTTTACGGGCAAATCCCCAGCTAGAGCTGCTGGCGTTAGAAGACCAGCTGCGGGGCCAGGAGGAAGACGCCATTAACCTACTTGGCGATCTCAAGCGCCGAGAAAAGCAGCTAGAAGACAGTATTTTGTCTACTGCTCAGGAGATTCAGCGGTGGCACGCCCGCATTGAAAAAGCCAAATCGGCTAATCGCCCTGACTTAGCCAGGCCCGCAGAAGAGCGAGAAGCTACGCTGCTGCGCCAAGGTAATCACCTGTGGGGCCAGATGAAGGGGGTTAAAGAGCGAGTCGAGCAGACTCGCGAGCTGCAGCGCCGTATTCACGATCGCAGGCGAGAGCTGAAAACCAAAATTGCTCAGGCTGAGACCGAACGAGCAGCCCAGCGCACGACGCAGCGCTCTACCTCGACCTGGGAAACCGGCTGGAATCGGAGCCCCTACAGCGTCTTTAGCCAGCCAATGGACCCGCTGGAGGAAACATTCCAGCGCTGGGAAACGGAGGAGGAGCTAGAGCGCCTCAAGCGGCAGATGGGCCGTTAAGGCGAACCGTGTTCATATCCAGACAAGCAGGCGGCAGCCCGTGCTACGAAGGCGGCGGCTAATTTTTGGGCGGCTGGATTGATTGTTTACGAAGTTGAGGCTTACGGATCTCAAAGGAGATGGAGGAGGTCTTTGCAGCGGGCAAAGCTTGAGGCTGCCGCTCAGCCCCCTTCGGCGGCGGTTCTGAGATAGAAACCGCCGCCGCTTGAGGGTCCGCAGCAGCGCGAGTGGAATTCGCCAGCTCGGCGGATTGACCCGAGACGGAGCGGTTAGGGCGGTAGTTAGCTGCGATCGCAAGCGCTACCCCCCCCAACACAACCAACGGCAGCGGCAGCTCAGCCAGCTTCAGGCTCTTAGCCCAGCTCACTTCCTGAAGCCCCTCAGCCATCCAAAAGAGCACAAAAAAGCATACCAGCCACAGCTTCATGCCCTTCTAAGTCCTCCGCTTTCCTATAGCTTGTGTCGAGTTAGTTAGGACGCTTGGGAGAAGGGGGGCGTGGGAGCTTTGCTCCCAACCAGGAGTTTCACCCCTGCACCCCGTGTCCTAATCAATCTGTCTTGCTATACCTACCGGCACAAGACTAGCGCATGGTGGCGAATGTGGTCTGCCAGGAAGGTCGAGATGAAGAAGTAGCTGTGGTCATAGCCCTCCTGAAGCCGGAGGGTCAGGGGTTGACCCGCCTCTT
>DATNQE010000244.1:0-11140 GCA_036702895.1 Trichocoleus sp.
GCTCCGGTGGCAATTACCGCCAGATCTTGTGCCCGAAAGTGGTCGGCTAAATGGCTCGGCAGCAGGTCGTAGTCGGTTCTGCCGATGCCCTCTTGGCGAGTGAATCCCAGAATGCGTTCGCAGTTCTGGTTGATCAGCTCATAGCGAAAGCCCGTTTTAATGTTTTTGGTAAAGATAGTGATGGGAACATTTTCCACAATCATGTGGAGGAACTGCTGAGACTGGCGCAGGGTCTCCTCTAGCCGTCGACGCTCAGTCACATCCGCCCCAATCGAGAGGATGCCCACCACCTGTCCCTGATCGTTCTGAATCGGCTTGTTGGCCCAAGAAATCCAAGCCCGACGTCCGTCCTTACAGAGGTTCTCGTTTTCGTTGAACATGTAGCGGTCGGGGTGCTGACACAGGTCAGACATCAGCGCCTCTAGGTCGCGCCCAGTCGTCTCGGTTTCAGGCACAATTGTGCCAACGATATTGCGACCAATGATTTCGTCTGCGGCATAGCCAAAGAAATTTTGACCGTAGTCGTTGAGAAAGAGCACCGTACCCTGGGTGTCCCACTTGAGGATGACGGAGTTGGCGGTTTCGACCAGCAGCCGATATTCAGCCTCGCGCTGGCGCAGAGCAGCTTCGGCCCATTGGCGGTCTTCCTCGACCCGTTTGCGCTCGGCCTCAACGCGTACGCGCTCACTGATATCGGCAATCACAAACTCCAGACAGTCTGCCGCGGCATTTTGCCGCAGGGACAATAACCCCCACATGGGGCTGCCGTCTTGCCGCCGCAGCTGCACCTCAAAGTCGTAAACACCGCCGTGGCGATGCAGCTCCGCCAGAATCGCCTCTCGGTCCTGCGGGTTGATGTACAAATCTCTCGTGCATATCTTACCTACCAGTTCATCGGGCGAGCGGTAGCCCATGATGTCGGCAAAGCGCTGATTGGCCTCTACAATCAGCCCCGTGCCCTGCTGAGTACGCCCCATGCCTACCTGGGAGTTTTCAAAGATGGCGCGGTACTTCTCCTCACTCTGCCGCAGGGCCTGTTCAGCCTGCTGTTGCTCCGTAATATCGCGGTAGCTCCAGATGCGGCCAATGATTTTGCCATCTAAGCGTTGGGGCTGGGAGTAGCGCTCAAAAATGCGGCCGTCCTTCATCACCAGCCGGTCAAAAACAGCTTCCTCCGGCGTATCGTCAAACAGTTGCAGTACCCTGGCCTTAAACCCCGCTGGGTCAGCAGTTTGATCCGCTAGGTACTGAAAACGCTGGCTCGCAGCGGCCTCCTGCTCCAGCATGAAGTCCGGCATGTTCCACATGCGGGCAAACTTCTGGTTATAGCTCAGCACTCGGCCGCTGCGAGCTACCACAAAGATGCCGTCGGCAGTGGACTCCAGGGTGGATTGAAGCAGCGCCAGGGTTTCAGCGCTGCTTTGGGCAGCGGCCCTAGCTGGCGTCACATCTCGAATGGCCAGGACCACTACTGGTTGGCGATCAGGTCCTAATGTGCGATCGCCCGAGATTTCCAGAAGCAGCCGCTGGTCTGCGTGCTCATACAGGTATTCCCCAAGGCTACAATCACCCTGAAGCAAGCGCTGCGTCGGATACGTGGTCTCACCCGAACAAACCTGCTGCTGCAGCGGCAACACTTGGGGCAGCCCCTGACCCAGCACTTGGGAACAGCTGCGGCCAATGAGGCGCTCAAAGGCGGCGTTGCAGCCCAGAATTTGGTGTTGAGCATCCGTCCAAACCAGGCTGTCGGATACACTGTTGAGGGCGGCTGCCAAAATATTGAGAGAAGAGCAGCTAGCGGTAGGGAAACCAGAAGACTCTATCTCGTGAGAGGCCCCGGCATCAGGCGATCCCAGATCAAAAGACCCCGGCTCTAGAGACGAAGGGGACAGGTTAACCAGATTTTCTGGATTGACGCTCATTGGGTCAGCGGTAGTCTGCAATGAGGGTAGACACCGGGCAAGTTCCTAAATAGGCATCAATTTAGCGCGTAATCGAGAAGATCCAGAGAATGCCAACGACAGCACGGCCTGGTAGAGCTTATCCCTCTACCAGGCCTTCGCTAACGCTAACTGATCTAAGCCAAACGCTCTAGCGCTAGGCGATACAGAGACTCACCATCGTCAGCCCCAGCGGCTAAGGTGACGATGGCAGCCCCAAACTCTGGCTGCAGCCGCTCCCCATTAGGGATCGTCAGAATGTGCTGCCGGAGCCGCTGCAGCGTAGGTGCGAGAAAGTCCGCAGCGGCCGTTTGGTCCTGCCCCAACAGCCCCAGCACGAGATCTCCGCAGCCCCAATAGCCAGCCACATCGCCGCTGCGCAGCACTAACTGCAGCTGCTCGCCCCAGTAGCGCAGGATTTGATGTACAGCATCATGGCCGTGGCGGGTTTGCAGGGCAGCCATGCCGCTCAGCTTCAGCAGGGCAAAAGCCAGGGGCTGGTGCTCCCTGTGAGCTCGCTGAATTAAGGTTTCTAAGTCACGCCGCGACTGGCTGTAGTTGAGCAGACCGGTCAGGGGGTCGCGCCCCGAGAAAATCTGCAGCAGCCGGTTGCGCTCCAGGCGATTGAGAATGCGCGTCAGCAGTTCAGGACCGGCAATGGGCTTGCTGACAAAGTCATCGGCTCCAGCCGAAAAAACCTGCTGCACAGTCTCACGGCTTTGGTGAGCGGTGAGGAAGACCACCGGCAGGTTTTGCCACTGCGGGTCGATGCGCACTGCCTGACACAGATCGATGCCGCTGAACTGAGGCATTTCCACATCCAGAATCAGCAGATCGGGCCTGTAGTCGTTGAGCACCTGCCAAAAGCGTTGGGGCAACTCTAGCCCTACGACCTGCATTCCCCAGGGCTCTAGCAGGGGTCGCAGGGTAGCGGGAATCAGCGGATCGTCATCTACCACCAGCACCTTGGCCTGAACCGGCCGATCGCGCCCTTGAGTTTGGGTTAGGGTAAACCATATCTGCGTCGCCGTTACAGGTTTAACTAGCAGACGCTGCAGGCCTGTGTGAGCGATCGCAACCCGGTCTCCTAGATCATCGCTCAGGCTCTCCGCCGGAGTTAGCCCCAGCGCTGTGATCGGTGGAGTGTGGGAGGCTAACTCCTGAAGCAAGGCCAGGCCCTCTGCCCGTTGACCAGTCGTCAGCTCTAGGATGACCCGCTCTGGGACCGCCTGCTGCACCTGGCGGCGCGCCTCTTCCAAAGTAGCAACGCCAGCCCAGCTCCAGCCCGCTGCAGCAGCCAGGGCTTGCAGTTCGCTAGCCAAATCGGGTTCCAAAGCGATTAGCAGCAGCGATACTGTCGGGCTTAGAGCGGGCGGTTTAGTTGCCGGTAGCTCCATCAGCGCCGCTAGCTGGCTTACGAGCGCTGGCAGGGATTGCTCAGCCGCCTCAGCAGGGCTGGGCTCGGCCTCTAAAATCGTTTCGATTTGGCGTGCGATCGCAGTGCCCTGGTCAAGCTCAAACATGCCCAGCACCCCAGCCAGCTTATGAGCCGCATGGGCTGCTGATCGACGCAGCTCAGTCGTCAGCGCTGACGACTGCACGGCCTCGGCGGCTGCCTGTAGGCAGGCTAAGCGCTCGCCCAATAGTCCCTGGTACTGCTGCCACAGCCCGCCCATTGCCTGGCGAAAATCCTGCTCCAGGGCGGGGGTAGGCGCAAGAATGCCTGAGCCGGGCTTCTGAGAAGACTGTGGCTGAGCTTCCAGCGGGGCTTCTGGCGGGGCTTCTAGCGGGACAGAGGAGGGCTCTGGCGCAGACGCTGGTTTGGCCGTGGTGAGTACATCGGGATTTAACCGATAGCCCAACCCGTAGACATTCTCAATCCACTCCAGAGAATCTGCCTGCTTGAGCTTGCGCCGCAATCCCTTAACGTGGGCTTTGACGCTCTCCTCCAGCGGCGGATCGTCAAAATTCCACAGATGCTCAATGATCTGGCCCCGGCTAAACACCCGCGCCGGGTTGCGCAGAAACAGCTCCAGCAGGTTGTACTCCTTGGGCGTTAGCTTGAGGAGCTGACCATCGTAGGTAACCTGGCAGCGCACCGGGTCAAGCTGCAGCGGCCCCACTGACAATACCGCCGTTGCCGCCACTTCACCCCGACGCAGCAGTGCCCGCAGACGGGCGTGCAGCTCTTCTAGATTGAGAGGCTTGGTCAGATGGTCGTCAGCCCCAGCATCGAGCCCCCGCACCCGCTCATCGGGAGCATCTTTAGCAGTCATCAGCAAAATCGGGGTGGAGCAGCCCTCAGCCCGTAGGCGCTGGCACAGGGTAATGCCGTCTAGATGGGGCAACCCGACATCGGTCAAGATCAGGTCGTAGGCAGTGCCCTGGGCGTAGTCCATCCCTAGAACACCGTCGTCCACAGCATCCACAACATAGTTTTGGCTGGTCAGGGACTCCACCAGCCGGGCCGTCAAAATCTCATCGTCCTCAATCAGCAGGATTCTCATCGCCGGAAGGTGCAGAAGGTCTTAGCCCAGGAAATCCCAAATCGTCTGCAAGCAGCACCCAATGAATTCCGAGATTAATTCTCATTTTGCGATGAGTTGACCTTACCCTGCATTGCTGGGGAGTTACGTTTCTGCTTGGAATTTCTTAAAGGGAACAGGAAGGGCATAGACCCCAGACCCTGGCCCCAATTTCCCGAGTTTTTCTCTGCCGGTTCCCGATTTCTTCCCAGTCCCTGCCTACCTTGAGAATTACCAGCCTACCCCCCCTAAACGCTGGTTCTCAAGGAGCCCCCCATGATCATGCCCCCCCAACTCGCGGTTGAGTTGACCACCGCAGTACGCCAAAGATCGGCTGTCACTCAGCCGCGTCCGAACCATAGCCGTGCTGTCGCCACCCTTTGGCACAGTTTGCATGCTTTCGCCAAACGGCTGGTAGCGGGTGACCAACCCCGCATTTCTCTAAGGGGTTGCGATCGCTGGCACGTCTATGACCCAGTCACCGGCAGGCGAGCCTCCCTCGAGTCTGAGGACGAAGTGCGCAAGTGGCTAGAGCGCCGTTTTTACAGTGCTGAGCGCGGGAAAGGCCGCATCTAACCCGCCTCTTTGCAGGTCTGTTCTCCCGCGGCAACAGCCGCAGCCATAACGGCCAGGTAATACGGTTTCGCAGGTTGCCTACAGTAGGCAACCTGCCCCATTCCCGCTCTAGTCCAATTTCCCCCTAGGAGCCCCTATGACGACAACCCCTCCTCGCCATCTAGCAAGCGTAAACACTGGACTGAGCTACGACAGTGCGCTCCAAAACGCGCTGCGAGTCAATTGGCGCATTGAGGACATTATTGGCGATCGCAAAGGTCTCGACTTCACTCGCCGGTTCATTCCCGAAACGCTGGCCCGGGTCAACGACGTTGAGTTTCTAAGCCCCTACGAACGCCTCAAACTAAATCAGATTCGCGGCAATAGCTATCTGCACATCTTTGGCCTGGTAGAAGAGTTTATCGTGCCAACGGTGCTCGACCAAGTGCGACAGATAGGCAGCAGCAATCTGGCAGCAACCGAGTCTCTGCTGCACTTCGCCGAAGAGGAAAGTAAGCACATTCGTCTGTTTCGCCGCTTTGCTGAAGAGTTTGGGCGGGGCTTTGGCAGCCGCTGCGGCACGATTGGCCCGGTAGGAGATATTGCAGAAGCTGTGCTGCGGCACCGTCCCCTCGGTGTACTGCTGGTCATTCTCTACATCGAATGGATGACTCAGCGGCATTACCTGGAAAGCGTACGCGATAACTACATCGAGAGCCTTGATACTCAGTTTTGCAGCCTGCTGCGCCACCACTGGCTGGAGGAAGCCCAGCACGCTGCCCTCGATACCCTGCTGGTCGAGCAGCTAGCCCAAACCTTGGATGAGACCGAAGTGGCGGCCGGGATAGAAGACTTCTTTGCGCTGCTGGAGTTTCTCAACAACGGCCTGATGGCTCAGGTGCAGCTTGATATCGAGAGCCTCTCCCTGGCAACCAATCGCATCTACACCGAGGCCGAGCGCCAGCAGCTAGAGGCGGTGCAGTCGCGCTCCTACCGCTGGACGTTCATTGGTTCGGGCATTGTTCACAACAACTTCTTCAAGACGTTTTCCGCGCTCAGCCCTGAGAGTTGCGATCGCTTAATGGCCGTTGCCAGAATCTACAACTATTAATGCCGGCCGCCAACTTCCCCCGTTAGATCGCCCGGGGGAAATGCAGCACAATCATAGAGTTGCCTGGGCAGCGACGAGCTACCGCTTCCGGCGCTTTGCCCAGCACCGGTTGTCCCCGACGGCGAGGGCTCGTGGTCAGCAGCAGCAGGTCACCGGGATCGATAAAGCGCGAAACCCGGGCCGAAAAGTTACCGTGAACCCGATTTATCGGCAGCGGTCCATCCTCTAAGCCCAGGTCTAGCTCGACCAGGCGGCTGCGGTTGGGGTCGCTGACAAACTGAATGATGTGCAGAGGCGCTTTGATCTCGTCGGCCACCGTCTTCGCCAAAATTGCGGCCTCCTCAAACTCGCGGGCGCTGGTTTCAGTTTCGGTTGCCGCTAGCACCACTCTCTTGCTGTTGCGCAGCGGTTCAGGGAAACGAGTGATCAGCACCGGCACGGTGGCCAGGCGCACAATGTTGTCGAGCACGCCGCCAAAAAAGTTTTCTCGATAGGTGGAATAGCCCTTCCAGCCACAGATGATCAGGCTGGCTCGACGCTCCGCCGCCGCTCGAATAATCCCTTTGTCGATGGAATCGTCTACCCGGCCAATGGTTTCCACCTGGGTAACAGAGGCGTGAGCCATTTCTTCGGCAGTATCGAGCAGCTGTTGCTGCTGGGTCAGCGCCGCTGGGCGAATCGGCTCATCCATACTGGCGATAACATGAATGGGCAGCACCATGCCCTCAACCCGCTTAGCCAGGATCAGCGCCAGCTGCAGCAGATTGTTTTCAGTGCCCGGATTGGCCACCGGCACCAGAATGCGATCGCTCAGCAGACCCCGTTTCGCCCCTGCCGCCGGGACCGCATCCTCAGTCTTCATCTGCTTGCCCCAGCGGGCAACCACCCACGGCGACATGATGCAGCTCACCAGAATCATGGCAATGGTGCCGTTGACGGTTAGCTCATCGACCAGCTTAATATCAAAGGCTACGGTAATCGCCGCTAGGGTCGAGGCCGCCTGAGCCACCGACATCCCAAACATCACCATGACGCCATCAAAGGGCAGCTTGAATAGCTTGCCAGCGCCAAAGGCTGCCAGGAACTTGCTCAGTACCTCAGCCCCGATCATCACTAGCGCCACCATAATGGAGCGAGGCTCGCGCACCAGCACCAGCGGGTCCACCAGCATCCCCACCGAGATCAGGAAAAAGGGCACAAACAGGGTGTTACCCGTGAACTGCAGACGGTTCATCAGCGGGCTGAGCTGAGGTATTAATGGCGTCAGCGCAATGCCCGCCAAAAAAGCCCCGACAATTGGCTCGATTTGAATCAGGTCTGCCGCCACCGACACCACAAACAGGGTGGCCAGCACAAAGACAAACTCAGCGCCCTCATCATGGCCAAACTTGCGAAAGAACCATCGCCCCAGGATCGGCACTCCAAAAAGGGTTGCCGCTGTGTAGATGATCAGCGCCGGAATCAGAAACAGCCAGAAGCTGAGCGTGAGGTTGCCGCTGTTGGCCTTGACCACCACCGCCAGCACCAGCAGCGCCAGAATGTTGGTAATCAGTGTGCCGCCCAGGGTAACGGTGACGGTCTGCGATCGCATCAGCCCCAGACGACTCAAAATGGGCAGCGACACCAGAGTATGGGAAGCAAAGCAGGACGCCACCAGAATAGCCGGCAGCGGCGAATAGCCAATCGCCAGCATGGCCCCCGTGCCGATGATCATAGGCAACATGAAGGTGCTCAGGCCAAAGGTCGCCGTTTTACCCGCGCTGCCCTTCAGGTCGCCCAAGCTAGTCTCTAGGCCGCCCAAAAACATCAAAAACAGCAGCCCCACTGTGCCCAGCAGTTCGATCGTGGCATCGCGCGCCAAAATGTTGAGACCGTGGGGCCCTACCACCACCCCCGCTAAAATCAGCCCGATGATGCCCGGCATCTTTAACCGCTCGAACACCAGCGGCGCTACCAGCATGATGGCAATAATGATCAGGAAAACCTGAACCGGGTCTTGAATAGGCCCTGAAAACAGGCCGCCTGTTTCGACCCCTGCTTGAGCGACCGTGTGAGCAACAGCTACAGCTTGAGCGATAAAATTCATACCAACGCCTCTCAACACTCCGCTACCAACGCCTGGCCCCAAACGTTTGACGACAGGAATTTATAGCAAAGACAGTCTTGCCAGAGCTTATCGTTGGCGTGCGATAGAGCGCCATACGCCGTTGGGAAGAAGCCAAAGCGAGCTAACTCTGCAATAAATCAGAACTGGGTAAAGCCGCCTTGAAATCTGTGCCAAACGCCTGAGCAGGCGGCAGCTGCAGCAGACTCAGCAGACCGTCTGCCATGTACTGCACCGCCAGCGCCGCTAGCAGTACGCCCAACACCCGCGTCACCACATTAATGCCGATCTGGCCTAACCGCGCTGCAAGGGGTCGCGACAGCAGCAGCAGCACATAGGCCAGCAGCAGCACAATTCCGGCTGCCCCCAGCACAACTCCCAGCCCCAAATAGTAGTTGGTAGACTCCCGCGAGAGCACCAAAATGCTCGCTAAGCTGCCCGGCCCGGCAATGAGCGGAATCGCTAAGGGGAAGACGCTGACATCTTGGCGCACCTCGGCCTCCTTAGCCTCAGCCTCGGTTTCGCGCTCCTGCTGGACAAAGATCATGTCCAGCGCAATCTTAAATAGCAGCACCCCCGCCGCAATCTGAAAAGCCTCGAGACTAATGCCCAAAAAGTGCAGCACGTAGGCGCCGGTTAGGCCAAACGCCAGGAGAATGCCGGCCGACACGAGAATAGCGCGGGTAGCAATCTGGGTTTGCTCTTCAGCGGTGCGATCGCTCACCAGCGCCAGGTACAGCGGTGCCAGCCCAACCGGGTCAATCACCACAAACAACGTCAAAAACGCTTTCGACAGAAGGGGCAGCATAGGGGCAGCAGTATGAGTAGGAAAGGGTACAGTAAAGCTAGCCGCTGGCTGTAGGCCAAGGCTGCATCAGTAAACGGGTACGCAGCAATTGCTGTCAACCTACCACAAGCCGCCATATTTCCTACAGCCCCTGCAAATGCGAGCTCTCTCCCTGCCGCAGCCATAAAAAAGGGGCGGGCATAAAAAAGGGCCAGCCTCGCTAGCCCTTAACTGCCTTTGTTGTTCGCTGATCGTTGAGAGAGAAACGAGAGTCTGATAGACCCCTTGCAAGCGGTTTCGCTTCCATTAAGAATGGCTGAGGAGGGTGGGCAGTCGCATCACCCCTGTGGGTACTTCTAGGAAGACTTTTGGTCGAGCCAACTCAGGCTTTAGGCTGAGAAACCTCTCGTCGAAATCTCCGCTGCCAGAGGTACAAAGGGCTGATCAGGCTGTAGCAGTAGAGCGTCATTTCACAGGCAGCCACCGTATCGGTAAAGGCGCCGCGGCGATACTTCAGCAGCTGGCGGCCAATCTTACGCACGTCGTTGAGAGTATACAGCGGCAGCACCAGCGGCCTGCACCAAGCCGGAAAGCCGAGGCTGCGGGTGCGGTAGCGGCTTAACCCAATGCCGCGAAAGAAGCGGATAAGGTAGGAGCGCTCCAGCCGCCCGCAAGGAATTTTGTGCTCCAGCTGCATTTCGGGGTTGTACCAAATCTGCCAGCCCGCCCGCTGTATGTGCAGGATTGACTCTAGATCTTCGCCGGTGAGCATACTCTGGCCGGTGCGGCCACTGAGCACCATCTGAGTCGGCACATGATCGAGCCAGGCCTGGCGGCGCACTACGAGCCCGGCGCTGGGCGGCAAAATCTTTTGACTGGGCTTGTATAGCAGCGGCTCAGACCCGCGATCGGTCAGCGCCAGAAAGGCCGCAATCCGCTCGAAATGGGGCGGTGGGGTACCCTCAAACAGCCCTCGAATGCGGCTACCAAAGGCACCCGCCTGGGGATGGTGCTGGGCAAAGTCAGCAGCCTGCTGGATCCAGTCTGGGGCAGGCAGGTTGTCGTCATCGAGAAAGCCAATCAGAGGGCTCTGCGAGATCGCAACCGCATGGTGCCGCGCATACCCTGCTCCCTGCTGCGCTTCGAAGGCGTAGCGCAAAGGCACCTGCTGAGGCCAGCGAGCTCGGTAATCCTCGACCACAGCCGCCGTACCGTCCGTGCTGTTGTTGTCCACAACAATCACTTCCCAGGCCAGATTCTCAACGTGAACCTGCTGCAGTAGGCATTCCAGCACGTCGGGCAGCCGTTTTTCACCGTTGTAGGTGCAGATAGCTATCGAAAAATCAAAACCAGGCTCCGAACCCAGTTCAGGGGCAGCGCTACCCATGGTTCCCTCCCTGATCATCCCTTTACAGGCTCAAGCGATACTCGATCAACGAAGCATTTCTAAAGTGCCCACCTGCCCCTTATAGTAACGGCACAAAGTAGCCGCACACAGCCACGGGCGCTCTGTAGCTACAGAGCGCCCGTTGTCGTGGAATTGCTGTCGCTCAGCCTGTCCTAGGAGCGCTTGCCCAGCAGTTTGTCTCGCAGCGTCTTAATGCGATCGCGATATTTCGCCGCTTCCTCAAACTCCAGGTTCTTAGCCGCCTCTTTCATCTGCTTCTCCAGCTGGCCGATCAGCTGTGGAATGTCCTCCAGGGGCAGCTCCTCGCGCTGCTCAAACACGGTTTCCAGCTCCTGGGCGTTGAGTCGGCGCGACACCTCTAGGAAGGAAAGAATGCCGTTGCTCTTACGCCGCGTGGTGGACTGGGGCGTAATGCCATGCTCTTCGTTGTGCTGCTGCTGAATGCGGCGACGCCGCTCGGTTTCGTCAATCGCCCTGGCCATACTGTCGGTCAGAGTATCGGCGTAGAGAATAGCCTGCCCCCGCACGTTTCGGGCCGCCCGACCGATGGTCTGAATCAGGGAGCGCTCCGCTCGCAAAAAGCCTTCTTTATCGGCGTCCAAAATCGCCACCAGAGACACCTCCGGCAGGTCCAAGCCCTCCCGCAGCAGGTTCACCCCCACCAGCACGTCAAAACTGCCGTCCCGCAGGTCCTGAATAATTTCAATCCG
>DATNQE010000281.1:0-9922 GCA_036702895.1 Trichocoleus sp.
CCACAGAAAGGTCTCTTGGAAAATGCCGGCAGAGGAATCCCTATTATTGCGTCTATTTATTGCCTCTATTGTGACGGCTCCCTGGCTCATTATGGGAGAGCCCACAGAGAAATCCGAGGGGTCGCAGCGTTTCTCAATAAAGATCGTGCCTCGCAAAGCCCTTATGATGAAATTTAGCCTATTAGAGCTAGCGTCTTTTGTTCCAGAACCTGTTGCACTCAAGATCTGGCCTATGAACCTTCTCTCCAAACTGATCAAAGCTGCTAATTCACTGGCTGCTCAGTGGCTTCTCATCGCAGCGGTCGCCCTGGCGCTCACCGTTTGGAGCACGCCAGCCGCCTGGGCAGCCTCTGGCGACACGGCCCAAGCCTTTATCTACAGCACGGAAAAGCCGACTTTGGCGCTGGGAGTCGTGCAGCTGACCGAAACTGAAGAAGGTTTAGAAATTGGGGCCAGCTTCATGGGCGCGCCCAGCGGCACCCACGGGTTTCACATCCACGAGGGCAGCAGCTGCGCCGATGCAGGCAATGCTGCCGGGGGTCACTACAACCCCGATGAGGTAGAGCACGGCTACCTACCTGAAGATGGCTTTGAGGCAGCCCACGCAGGCGATTTGGGCAACCTCACCATTGGAGAAGACGGCACAGCGCTCTACGCCGTTACCGTACCGGGGTTAACGCTTGAGGGCGGAGATCATCCAGTAGTCGATCACGCCTTCATCCTCCACGCCAACTCCGATGACTTCAGCCAGCCCGTTGGCAACGCAGGAAGTCGGATTGGCTGCGGCGTTATCAAGGTTGGGCTCGGCGGCTAACCGTAGAGGGAACTGGATTTAGAGCTTAGGGTTCAGGCAATTTGGCCTTTGGGAGCTGTGCTGCCGCAGCAAAGTGGCTGCTTGCCCAATTCTTTCTACTTCAGGCGACAGTAAAAGTTGAGCGCCACCAATCCCGCCACCATAGATGACTGGCTTAGCTCTAGCTGCAGCCCCTGACTCAACCCGTAATACAGCCCGCTCCAGAGCAGCAGGGCCAGCCCTAGGGGTGAGGTGAGAAACTCTAGAAACTCAAGGATTTCGAGCAAGGCTGCTAGCAAAACCATAGAATCTGCCTCCATAGGGCGAGATGGTTTAATTATCGTGAGTTCAGCCGGAAGCGAACGGAATATTTAGTTAAAAAACCCGTTTCCGGGAGAGCCTATCAGATGGGCCAGAGGTGGAATACACCTAGCAGGCAAACTCTGTAGGTCTGCTGCCTTAATCCAGAATGCCCCGTTAGGCATTCCCACCAAGACCTGTCAGTCAGGAAGCCCTTACCTAAGCAATCAGCAGCCGTCGTCGGTTTTACGGCCAAAGCTGAAGCGGCAGCGGATTTTTCCTGCTGCTAGTCAATAGAAACCCAACTCAGAAGCAGGCTCCTGCCGTTGTTGCTAACTGTTCTTGCTAAGGGAAGCCGTTCTAAGACAGCCGCTACTGCACGCTATCCTGGCTGCGCACTTGTAGCTGAAGATCACACATTAAAAATTTCTGACGCCCTACAATTGGGAGATATTTTTGGGCTCGGTTCCGCGTCCTACTTGCGTCTTTCAACCTCGTCAGGAGATCGCCATGATTATGCCGCGCAGACGCCGCCCCTCCCAGCGCCTTGTCATTCGAGATGGCGAGTTTTCTGACGTTGTGCGGTTGGGAGATGCTAACGAGCCCTGGAGGGATCTCTATCACTGGCTGCTCAACATTTCCTGGCCTGGCTTCATCGCGCTAACCGCGCTGGTCTATGTCGCCGTCAACACCCTGTTTGCTTTGGCCTACTTACTAGGGGGTGAGGGCGCGATCGCAAACGCCCGGCCGGGCTCTTTTGCCGATACCTTCTTTTTCAGCGTCCAGACCTTAGCCTCGATTGGCTATGGGGCCATGTACCCCCAGACGCTCTACGCCAACAGTTTAGTAACGATTGAGGCCCTGGTCGGTCTGCTGTTAATCGCCATGACTACAGGCATGAGCTTTGCCCGGTTCTCGCTGCCCAGAGCCCGCATTGTATTTAGCAACTACGCCGTAGTGATGCCCCACGACGGCGTACCCACCCTCATGTTTCGGACCGCCAACAAGCGCCGCAACCGCATTTTGGAGGCCCAAATTCGGGTTTCTCTAGTGCGCGATGAGATTACCCACGAGGGCGAGTTCTTCCGCCGCTTCTACGACCTGCCGCTGACCCGCTCCCGCACACCTCTGTTTGGCCTGTCGTGGACAGCCATGCACCCGATTACTCCAGAGAGCCCCTTCTACGGTGAAACTCCCGACTCCTTAGCCCGCGCTAACGCCGAGGTCGTTATCATCCTCACCGGGCTTGATGAAACGCTGTCGCAGACCATTCACGCTCGCCATTCTTTTGTGGCCGACGAGATTCTTTGGAACTATCGCTTCCGCGATATCCTCAGCCGCACCCCCGATGGTCGGCGCACCATCGACTTTTTCAGCTTTGACGAGGTCGATCCGCTTGGGGTGGCCCCATCAACTTCCTCAACAGAGCCTGAGAGCGCTAGAGGTCCAGCCCCAGCTGCACTGGTTGACCGCAGCTAGGAGCAGCCGTCGTAAGGCTAACGGGGGTAGCGCTCCATCAGCGCGCGCACCTGCTCAGCATGGTAAGAGCTGCGGGTCAGCGGCGACGACACGACCTGCAAAAAACCCATCTCCTCGCCGACCTGCCGCCAGGCATCAAACTGCTCTGGGGTGACGAACGACTGCACCGCTAGATGCTTGGGGCTGGGCTGCAGGTACTGACCAATGGTAAGAATGTCGCAGTGGTGCGATCGCAAATCCGCCATCGCCTGACGTACCTCCTCATCGGTTTCACCCAGACCCACCATAATGCCGGACTTGGTGTAGACCTGGGGGGCCAGCTCGCGGGTGCGGCGCAGCAGTTCCAGGGTGCGCGCATACTCGCCCTGGGGGCGTACCCGTCGGTACAGCCGGGGCACCGTTTCGGTATTGTGGTTGAGCACCTCCGGGCGAGCCGACAAAATTATCTCCAGCGCCGCCCAGTTGCCGCACAGATCCGGAATCAGCACCTCAATGGTGGTTCCCGGAGACGCCTGACGCACTGCCTCAATACAGCGAACAAACTGATCAGCGCCGCCGTCGGGCAGATCGTCCCGGTTCACGGAGGTAATGACCACGTGGTTCAGCCGCATTCGCTGAACCGCCTGGGCTAACCGCAGCGGCTCAGTAGGGTCGAGCGCCTTGGGCTTCTTCTCAAAGTCAATATCGCAATACGGGCAGGCGCGAGTGCAGGCCGGTCCCATAATGAGAAACGTTGCTGTGCCCGCATTGAAACACTCACCAATATTGGGGCAGGAAGCTTCCTCACAGACCGTATTGAGGCCCAAATCTTGCAGCACCGCCTTGACGTTGCCAATGCGCTCCCACTGAGGGGCCTTTACCCGTAACCAGTCTGGTTTTACCGCCACGTTGCTTTACCTGCCACAAGCGTTGTCAGACCCTTATCTTAACAAGACTTGGGAGGAGGCCAGAGCCGGTTTTCAGAGAGTATCCTATGGATAGCGCTGTTTTAGTTGTAGATGTCTCTGCAGTCGTCATGACCGCTCAATCACCCATCAAACGGTGTTTTATGATGCTCTGCTACATTGCAGCAGGGCTGTTGGCGAGCGGCGCCTGGCAGGGCTATTTGACCATTGCCGATCCCCACAGGGACGATCTTTTTGAGCCCAGCGGAGCGCGAAGCCTGACCTTTACCCTGGAGCACATCCCCAGAGCCCTAACGGCCCGCAATCGCCAGATTGTTATTAGCCTCAGCGCTCGACAGCTCGATCTCTACGAGGGCGACACTGTCCTCCTCAGCTACCCGGTGGCGATTGGCCAGGACGAGTGGCAGACCCCAACGGGAAACTTTATCGTTCAAACTCTGCGGGAAAACCCCGTTTGGCTACATCCCATTACCGATGAGCCGGTTGGCCCCGGCCCTGACAACCCATTGGGCTCCCGCTGGATCGGCTTCTGGAACGACGGCAGAAACCATGTTGGCCTGCACGGCACCAATCAGGAGGAGCTGATCGGTGAAGCCGTCTCCCATGGCTGCGTGCGCATGAAGGATGCCGACATTCAGCAGCTCTACAGCTACGTCAGCTTGGGAACTCCCGTTCAGGTCGTTCCCTAGAGCTTGCAAGCAACCTTTACCCCGTTAGACCTTGGACTCTCAAGCGCCCAAAAAGCAGGTGCGCCGACTGCTGCAGCTTCTAGGATGCGAGATTTGGAAAGAATTAGACCGCGACGGTCACGTCTAGCCCGACGGACGCCAGATCAAGAGACTGCCAGGCTTTGCCGTCTAGCGCCATTTGCTCAATCAGGCTGGCCAACCGCAAGGCCTTAAGCGCCTGCTCACCACCCACCGAGGGCTGCTCACCGCCGCGTACGCAGTTGACGAAGTGCTCTAGCTCCGCGTGGAGCGGCTCGATGTTGCTGGTGTAGACCTTTTCGATGAGGCCGTCCTGGCGGTAGAGCACCTGGCCGTAGTCGGTCAGGTAGTTGGCCGTAGTCTGCCGGTGAATCAGAATCTCGTTGTTAAGGAAGTCGGCATCCGTCAGCGACTGCTTGCAGTGGGCCGTGATGGTGCGAATCTTGCGATGGGTAACCTTGCTAGCGGTCAGAGTTGCCACAATGCCGTTGGCAAAGCCCAAAGTAGCAGTCACATAGTCCAGATAGCCGGAGCTGGAGGCCCGACTGCCCCGAGCTGTTAGCGTTACTACCGATGACCCGGCTAGCTCTAGCAGCAGGTCAATGTCATGGATCATCAGGTCGAGGACCACCGATACATCGTTGGCCCGCTGAGAATAGGGGCTCATGCGGCGCGCCTCAAGCGCCAGCAGCTCCTCAGTTTTGAGCACCTTGTGCAGCTCCTGGAAGGCTGGGTTGAACCGCTCAATGTGGCCCACCTGCAGAATGCAGTTAGACGCGGCAGCAGCATTGACCAGAGACTCAGCCTCGGCAATGCTAGCAGCAATCGGCTTTTCGATTAGGACATGGACCCCCGCCTGCAAACAGGCCATCCCAACGGTGTGGTGCAGTCGGGTAGGCACGGCGATGCAGACAGCATCCACCTGCTGAATCAGGTCGAGATAGTCCTCAAAAAAGCGAATCCGATACTTACCGGCTGTGTCTAGACCGCGCTCAACGTTGACATCGGAAACTCCTACCAGCTCAACATCCTTGAGTCGGCTCAGCACTCGAGTGTGGTGTTGGCCCATATTGCCAACTCCAATAACACCGACACGAATAGGCTCTGGGAAATTTCTGTGTAAATGCATCTCTTCAGTAGTCGCGGAGGCCATCTGATTCTGCACGCCTGTCCCTCCTTACGGGATTCAGGGGGTTTTAACGGGTGAATGCTTTAGCGGGTGAAATGGTGTTTGAGCGCAAAGTCACCCAGATATTACCACAATGCTTTGGTCTGTAAAGATTCGCTTCAGCTTCTTAAGTAATGCAACCAACAGTGTGGGCTATTCATTTCTCCTCCAGTCAGTATCTCCAGAGAGACTTTGACTCCGCTTTTACTCTGTGTCAGTTTCTTAAGCGTCCTCAACGCTAATCCAGCGATCATCTGTAGCGTCTTTTGCAAGGCCCTAAGAGCTGCGCTCCGTCCGCTCTTTAGCAGCCAGCGGCGGAGCCAGTCTGCGGGCTCGAATATCTTGTAAACGCGGTCCTTCAACAGAAAGAACAACCCACTCAAATCCGCCGTAGATTAAGGCATCTCCCTCAATCGGGATTTTTTGCATTTGGTAGATCAAAAAGCCGCCCAGGGTTTGATACTCCTCGGTAAGCGGAAGATTAACCTGCAGCTGCTCATTAACCGTTTCAATATCTGTTTGGGCTTTAACCAAAAAAGCCTGATTCTCTAGCTGCTGAACCAGCTCATCAGTATCGTCGTCAGACTCAGCGCTATCGCCAATAATCTCGGCGGTCACGTCGCGCAACGTCACCAGTCCAGCGGTACCACCGAATTCGTCTACGATCATCACCATTTCTTGGCCAGTGCGCTGCATCGTTTGCAGCAGTTCGTGCAGCGGCGTGTACTCCGAAACAAAGCGGGCTGGGCGAATGCGATCGCAAATCGGGCTCTCTAAATCCAGCTGATTCTCGGCCAGAGGAGGCAGCAAGTCGCGCAGATCTATCAGGCCCAAAATGTCGTCGAGAGAGTCGCCCATAACCGGATAGCGGGAATAGCCCGCCTCGGCAATCGCCGTCAACGCCTCTCGCAGTGAAGCATCTTGGGGAATAGCTTCGATCTGAGTACGCGGCACCATAATCTCGCCAGCGGTCACGTCTCGAAACTCGAAAACGTTGTTGAGCAACTCCCGCTCATCAGCTTCCAGACCGGGTGACTCCGCCGTGGTGCGAATAATTAGCTGCAGCTCTTCCGGTGTCAGGCGGCTGTAGCCAAACTGGTTACTGTACTGAACACCAACCAGACCCAGCAGCCAGCGAGTCGACTGGTTAAGAATCCAGATGAACGGATTGAACAGACGAGCAATGGTGAGGCTAGGCGGCCCCAAAAACCGGGCCAGCCGCTCAGGGTAGAGAATGGCGACCGACTTGGGACACAGCTCTCCCAACACAATCTGCAGGTAAGCAATGAGAAAAAACGCCAAAGGAATCGCGACCGAGTGGGCTAGCCTTTGAACCGTCGCCTCCGGCAGCGGCAGTCGGCTGAGCCCGTACGCTAACGTCACTGCCATCGTGCTCTCACCAATCCAGCCGAGCGCCAGGCTAGAGAGAGTAATCCCCAACTGGGTCGTGGACAGCAGTCGGTCTAAGCTGCGCTGCAGCCGCTGCACCGTTCTGGCCTGGGCATCGCCCTCAGACACAAGCTGGCTGACGCGGGAGCGCCGTACCGAAACAATGGAAAATTCCGCCGTGACAAAAAAGGCGTTGAGGCTGATCAGCAGCAGAACTGACAGCAACCGGGACAGAACATCTGCTGCTGTTAGCGTCAGGGGAATTGTCACCACAAACGTTACGTCAACACAATAGCCAAGCGCTCAGAAAGCCCATCCATCGGATACCAGCATCGGGTACTAGTTGCTCGGCGCTTCGCCGCCGCCCTGCATCCGCGCTTTGACGGCCTGGAGGATGTCGGTTTCGTTGAGAAAGCCAGGTTCAGCTCCAGCCCCTCCATTGCCGCGAGCGACCGGTGTGCCGCTGGTAGGGCGCGATTCGGGCTGACGCACACCCGTGAGCGCCTGACGGCCCAGTGTGTAGCCCCAAGAAGCACTCACCACGCCCCCACCAATCATCAGGGACAGCAAAATTAGGGTAAACGCAACGGCAGGGTTCACAGCAGGACTCCTTTTGGATCTGGCTCTTATTCTAAACGCTGGCTCTTCTTTAGTCTTAGTAATAAAATAGAGAACAAACCCAGGGTTGGCCGAGCGGATAAGGCAGCGAACTCATAATTCGCCTCAGACAGGTTCAACTCCTGTACCCTGGACTTGTCTCTCACATCACATCATTAGCAGCGGCTAGGAGCCGCATGGGCAGTGGCGGCAGCTCCTAGCGAGCGGGCAGCGTTTCAAAAAGGAATTCACTGCCGACACCGCCACCTGTAGTTTGGTAGCTGGGCGTCAGCAGCAGAGACCCGACGTAGGGGTTGGCCAGATCAGGCACGCGAATAGTGGGGTCCAACGTCGTTTGCAACTGCAGCAGATTCTGGTAAGCAGCATTGATGGCCTGGGAGTCTCGATTAATGCGCTGCTCAGGAAAACCACCAACCCCGATCAAAATGGCGGTCTGGTTGAAGATGTTGCGCTCAGTGTAGAAATCACGGGAGGAGGTAGAGAAGAGCTCGTTAAAGGCCTCTGAAACGGTCTGAGCATCCTGGGCCAAGGCGGCTGGGGCGGCTGCTAGCACGACAGCAACCGCCGCTGTTCCCCGGATGATGTGCTTGAGTTGAATACCCATAAGTTGACTCCTCGACACTGCTTGCGTAAACGTTAGTGAAGCGCCCGCCGTGACCCTCGCAGGGACAGCAACTGTAGCTGCAAACCGTAGCTGCTAAACCTTATGATGCGTTGGGTTAATGCGTTGACAGGGCTACTTACCCTAAAAGGGAGCCCATTTGCTAGTCCTTTATACCTCAAACCTCCGAAAAAAGCTCACTTGCAAGGAATTTCGTGGACATGAATCGTTTGCTGATGGATGTTGAATGGGCCGCTTTGAAGGGTGCCGATGAAGCGGCTCTGCGCCAGCTGCTGCTCGACCTGTTTTGCCAGGGAGCCTATCAGGAAGGAGACTTTGTGCTCTCGTCGGGGCAGCGCAGCTCGTACTACATCAACGGTAAGCAGGTGACACTGCATCCTCAGGGAGCCTGGATGGTGGGTCGGCTGCTGCTAGAGCTACTGCCCCCCGAGATTGAGGGAGTTGCTGGGTTAACCTTGGGCGCTGATCCTATTGTCACGGCGGTCAGCGTAGTGGGCACTTACTGCGATCGCACCCTCTTTCCTTTGATCGTGCGCAAGGAGGCTAAGGGCCACGGCACCCAGGCCTATATCGAGGGCATTGCCCTGCCGGAAGGCACTCCGATTGCAGTCCTAGAAGATGTGGTCACCACAGGGCAATCGGCGCTTAAGGCCGTGGATCGACTGCGGGCGGCAGGGTATCAAGTCGATCGGGTGATCGCGCTAGTAGATCGACTGCAGGGCGGCGCCGAGCTGTACCAAGAGAAAGGCCTGGCCTTTGAGGCCCTATTTACCATCAAAGACCTGCAGGCCCGCTATGCCCAGCTCAACCCGGCTTAGCTGCCCTTAGGAAGCTGCAGAAACCAGCTGCAAAAATCATAGAACTTGAAAAATGTCTACTCATCGCCCCGACATTGCCTTTATCCCCACTCCCGCAGACGCGATTGAGGCGATGCTGGATTTGGCTGAAGTAACTGCCCAAGATACGCTCTATGACCTGGGCTGCGGCGATGGCCGACTGCTGATTCGGGCGGCTCAGCGCTGCGGCTGTCGGGGGGTGGGGATCGACATCGACCCGGCTCAAATCGAAGCGGCACAGGCCGGGGCAGCGGCGGCGGGAATGAGCGATCGCATCACCTTTCGCCAGGGTAATCTCTACGAAAGCGACTTTGCCGATGCGACCGTCGTAGCGCTGTACCTGCTGCCACACCTCAATCTGCGGCTGCGCCCTCGGCTGCTGGCCCAGCTGCGGCCCGGCAGCCGCATTGTCTCTCACCAATTTGACATGGGGGACTGGGCACCAGATCGCATTGTCACGCTCTCCCCCTCTGAAGAAGACTCAACTCTTTATCTCTGGACAATTCCACTAGCGCCAAGTCCCGAACATCTGCCTGAACACCTGCCTGAACACCTACCGGGACAACTTGCTCCAGGCTCCCACGCTGCCTACGAACAAGTTTAATCAGGGCATCTTAGAGGGCGTTTTAGAGGGCTTCTAGCGCCAGAGCGCGGTAAAGGAACGTTAAGGCTTGTCAAACTCTGACTCTAAAGACAGCTCGACCAGGGTTCGTCCGGCCGCTAGCGCCGCCTGCCCCGTCTCATAGAGTTCGCCATCGTTGAGCACGACCAATTCGGGAGTGATGACCCAGCAGCGGTACAGACCCCAGTTGTGGCTCACACCCACAATCCAGCCGGGAAACGCTACGATTTCGATCAACCTACCTTCATTCATCGCCCTCTCCTCTTGCGATCGCACCTACGACTATCAGAGCCGCTTCCTGCTTTAAAGTGCCAGTCTCCCTGGATAGGATTCCGGGAAAAAGGCGGTCTCTACAACAAAGAATTATCCGCCGATTTAGTTCAAGTGTACTATACTTGAGCTTGTGAATTTATCTCTGCCACGGTCAAACTCGGCCGCTTTCAGGAATTTCTTAGAAGCTGGCCACACCCCTATCGCGCCTGG